>DFEM01000019.1 GCA_002369155.1 Lachnospiraceae bacterium UBA3802
TTGCAAGTCAGGGCAAATACCACGGAGACAGAGCTTTGATGAGTTTTGAAGTAGGAAAAAGAGCTCTTGATTTTCTTGTGGAAAATTCGGGAAGCCGTACCAATCTGGAAGTTGACTTTTTCGGCGGCGAGCCGCTAATGAACTTCGATGTGGTCAAAAAACTCGTTGAATATGCAAGAAGCATCGAAGGTGAAAAGCATAAAAATTTCCGTTTTACATTAACGACAAACGGTATGTTAATAGACGATGATGTCATCGAATTTGCCAATAAGGAAATGAGCAATGTCGTGCTCTCTTTGGATGGACGAAAGGAAGTTCACGACCGTTTCAGAGTGGATTACTCAGGAAAGGGAAGCTACGATACCATCATTCCCAAATTCAAAAAACTCGTCGATGCAAGAGGCGGCAAGGGCTATTACATCCGCGGTACTTTCACGCATTTTAATCCCGATTTCACAAAGGATGTTTTCCATATGGCAGATCTTGGCTTTACGGAGCTTAGTATGGAGCCCGTAGTCGGGAAGCCCGAGGATGAGACTACTCTTACCGAGGAAGATATCGAGATTGTAAAAGAACAGTACGAAATCCTCGCAAAGGATATGCTTCGCCGCGAAAAAGAAGGCAAGCCCATCACTTTTTATCATTACATGCTTGATTTGACGGAAGGCCCCTGCATCTACAAGAGAATTTCCGGATGCGGTTCGGGCACAGAATATATGGCCGTTACACCCTGGGGCGATTTGTATCCCTGCCACCAGTTCGTGGGTGAAGAGTCTTATAAACTCGGAGATGTATTCAACGGTGTAACGAATGATGCTGTAAGAGAAGATTTCAGAAGCTGCAATGCTTACGCAAGAGAAGAATGCAAGGACTGCTGGGCAAAACTTTACTGCTCGGGCGGCTGCGCTGCAAACGCTTTCCATGCTTCAGGCTCCATAAGAGGCGTATATGCGCCAGGCTGCGAACTGTTTAAGAAAAGAATCGAATGCGCCATCATGATGCGCGTCAGCGAGAATAACGAGAATGAGTAATTACACCACTCCGATAGTGGATTATCTAAATGAATATGCTGCGTCCGATATGACAAGGCTCCATATGCCGGGACATAAAGGGGTTGAGCTTGGCAAATGCGAAGCGGAATTTACTTCCGTGGCAGACCAAAAAGGGATTGCGGAGCCAGCAGGCGCTCTTTCTGAGGCTGATCGCATTGATATAGCGAAAGTTATCGGTGCTTCGAGTGTTGAAAAACTTCTAGCGGAGATTGGTCGCTTCGACATCACTGAGATTACCGGCGCCGACAATCTATACGATCCTTCGGGAATCATCAAAGAAAGCGAAGAAAACGCATCAAAGATTTTCGGTGCAAAAACCTTCTATTCCACAGAAGGCTCAAGCCAGGCCAATAAAGCCATGCTTTATCTGGCAAAGAAGCATTGGGAGAATTCTAAAGGAAACGCAAATTCGGATGCTGCACAAAGCTTTGGGGCGTCAGGTCCTGATGGTGCTAAGAATTCAACGAATGAAATTCCCTGTATCATCGCTGTCGGCTCCTGTCATAAATCTTTTTATCATGCGACAGAGTTGCTTAATATCAGAGTGATTAAAGTCGAAAATAATGTGAAGACTCCGGGTGGCATGGCTTGTTTGGATACAACAGACAAATTAGTTAGTGAAATCCTCAATGCAGTTGAAAGCAATTTTAATCCTATCGGTGTTTTCATCACATATCCCGATTATTTTGGAAACGTAATTAATTTAAAAGAAATAAAGAATGCACTTTCCGAACTTAATATTCCGCTACTCGTGGACGGAGCTCACAGCGCATATTTTAAATTTCTGGATTATGACAAATATCCGGAATACAAGCATCCGACAGACTGCGGCGCGGATTTATGTTGCACTTCCGCTCATAAGACATTGCCTGCATTAACAGGTACAGCGTACCTTCATGTGAATGAATCTTTTTCGGATGTCATTTCGGAAGTGAATCACGCCATGGATTTATTCGGTTCGACAAGCCCTTCGTATCTTTTAATGGCCAGTCTGGATTTGTTTAACGGATTATCCGAAAACTATAAAAAAGAAGTTCAGTCTTTTTGCGAAAAGACAGAACTCCTCAAAAAAGAATTAACCGATATGGGCTTTAAGCTTCATCCATCCGATCCGCTTCGAATCGTAGTATGCTCAGATGAACACTTCAAAGGAAGCGACTTTGCAGCCTCCCTTCGCGAGCACAAATGCGAGGTCGAATGTTATGATGAAGACTATATAATCATGATGCTCACACCATACAATACCGACAAGGATTTAGACCGCATACGCGAATCATTTTTATCCTTGGCAGACAATTCGCAGTCAACCAACACACCGTCTTCAAGCGAATTTAATTGTTTGGTAAATTTCAAATAATTAGTTTTTACAAATAAACCGGCATTATGCCGGTTTATTTATTTCTATGTTATATTTTTCTTTTAATGCCCTGCATCTGTTGGGAGCTATAATTCCATCATGCTGCAATCTTCCGGCCACAATGCCCGGATGAATTCCAATTGAATTCGCAAAGGATATTATTTCTTCATCAGATGTGTATTTTGTCGGAGCGAATCTTTTTAATTCCGAAGGCGGAATCAAAAAGTTTGCAGCAAAGTTATCTGCATCATCTTCCAATTGCTTATTCACTTCAATCATTTCATTCTCGGAGCAACTGATAAATGTCGTCTTTGTTTTCTTTTGAAGCACATGTCTTATTTCATGGAAAAGTGAAAACCAAAAAATATCCGCATCAAGTCTTCTGTTATTCATTGCCAAAACAACTCTGTCCTCATTTATCCATTTGACTGCCCCATTCACACCGGAATTCTTTAAGTTCGGCAAAAGAACAAACGCAATTCCGCATTCTGCGAATATGCTTCGCATTCTTGGCAAAAATTCATCAGGAGACTGAACCGTCATATTTCTTATTTCCGAAAGATATGATTTTAATTTCGATGCATCATATGCTTCTGTTTTTATATTTTGAGAAAAATTGATGGCAGTCTGAACCCACGCTCTTGAATTAACTATATTTTTTTCATTAACTTCGTTTATACCGGTTCTGTAATTCACCAAAAAATCCGGTTTAAGCATAATTCTTAAATCTGCCACTTTAAAATACTTGCACAGATTGCTTATCTTTTCCTTTGGATCTTTTGTCGCACATAATCCCGCATTTTCAATAAAATATGCATAATCAATTAATCTGGCTACAGTCTTTTGCGCATCAAAATCTTTTTCCTTTTGAATCTCAATCAACTTTTGATCATATGTACTTTGCAGATTCAACCACATTTCTTCGCTGGTGCCCATCATAACCGATAATTTCTTTGCCAAATCGTTTGAAATATTCGCCTGACCGTTAATCAGATAACTTAAAGTTTTGGTATTGGTTCCGAGTCTTGTGGCAAACTCCGCCTGTGTTATATCCATTTCGTCAATTATCTCCGAAATATAGTAACCCGGATGAAATGCAATTAATTCATTATACTCCGTTATATTACTCATAATGATTCGACACCTCCGTTACTTTCACAATCTTTATCATCTTACACTGAGCCATTATATCTCCATCAACAATCTCATTACCGTCATCGTCGCAGGGAATCATTGTTACGCGATACCCTGTATTGCCCAACCTGATGCTCCACTCATCTTTTCTTTTTCCCTGTAATCTCTCCAGTTTGAAAGGAGGGTAATTCGATATATCCAATAAAGATTCAGCATTTAAAATAAAGTTTTCTGCTGCTTCCAGTTTTTTCTTTACCTGTTCCGGATATCTCCATTTTTTCTTGTACTCGGACGAAAACTGTTTTTTTACAGTTTCATTCTTATACAATATAGTCATTCCCAATTTATTATCATGCCCCCAATTTCAGTTACCTTTTTGGTAATAAAAATATACCATACATAATAGTTGTTTGCAATATTTAATTACCTTTTTGGTAACAAAAAATGCAACAACGTGGATGCTGCTGCATTTTATTCTATTGATATCAAATTGTGATAGCGATTCCTTACTTCATATCATCCGGACACGCCGGGACGGATATGCTCTTTGTGGGAATGATTGTGGTTCCGATTTGCTTGTAGTAGACCTTGACGGATTTGTCTCTGGTCGCATCGCTCATACCGAAATATTTTAAGTCGGGTTCGAAATCCTCGAACTCTTCTCTTTGAGAATCAAGTGCCATCTTGTCGAAAAGAATATCGCAATTGTAGGATTTGTCTTCAACGGTAATGATTTCCCAGAACCATCCGCTTGAGCCTTCCATCTCCGCATCGATTTTGGAGAAATTCTGCGGTTGATAATCAGCCATAGCTCCGACTACAAGGCAGTTAATGTTAAGCTGTGTCATAAAGAACTGGTATAACATTACAAATGAAGAGAAATCAAGTTCGCCGGCATATACCTGGTCAACAAGCGAATACTTGCCGACATCCTGCTGTCCGTCGAGACCTTTTACCTGATCTTCCACGCTTGCAGCATTCTCGTTATCCGAATATTTTAAAGTCAGATCTTTTATTATCTGAGTATAAATAACCTCGGCACGCTCTGCATCCGTGCTGTCGGCGGTCAGATTATTGTTGATCGTTTCCGTAACGTAATTTTCGAAATTTTCAAAAGTGTCTTTTGCGGCATCTTTGTTGCTCTCCTCGCCGTAAATAACTTCATTAAATTCATCATACTCAACACTCGGAAAATAGGTAATTGTGATATTATCCATATCGTCATAGTTGATGTATGCCACATTTACAAGCGGTGATGAGATTGCTGCAAGCTGATATGCAAGTTTAAACTCAGCGGAAGTGCATTCTTCATCTTTTAAATCAATGGTATCCTCAAGATCATATACAGACTGCATGATGATCTTGGCCACTCTTATAATCGTTGTGTTTTCCTTAACCTGCTCACGATACGCGGGGTGAATTGCAGTAGGATTGTATACATACGTGCCTCTTTCCCTTAATGTATCGGGGTCGGGACGAAGTTCTTCAGGTAAATCCTGAATAACGGGTTTCTCCTCAACTTCTTCTCCTTCTTCTTCATTGCCATCTTCAACTTTAACTTCCGTTTCGATGGGGGTGGGATAATCATTCAAATCAACCGTTTTGGGTGCGCATGCCACGTTTCCGATAAGCATAAATACGCAAAGCGCGGATGTAACGATTGATAATAATCTCTTGCCGATTTTGTTTTTATTCATAGATTTCTCCGTTTTATTTGTTATCGCGAACATGTCTTAAGTAAAGCGCAAGCGCGGTGCCCATAAAAGCATTTACATATTCGCCCTTGCAGAAAGAATCGATAACTTCATCAATGGGAACCGTCTCATACATTAAGACTTCGTCATCATCAAGATGAAGTTCGTTGGTGGGAGTCAAATCCTCCGCAAGGCAGACCGTAATCGAATTTGAAAATATGGCGGGGTTTGGCGAGCATACACCGAGTACCGTCATCTTTCCGGTCTTAAATCCGGTCTCCTCTTCAAGTTCCCTGTACGCGCTTTTTACGGGGTCTTCGCCCTCATCGCACATTCCTCCTGGAAACTCTGCGGTAATTGCACCAAGTCCGTGTCTGTATTGTCTTACCAGCACGAAATTGCCTTGGTATACCGGTATAATCGTCACCCACTCGGTTGCATTGATTACCATGTAATCTCCGCTTATTCCGGTTGCGGATTCTTCTCTTCTTTTTTCAACATCAAATATGGGCGTATGAAGGATTTGTTCTCTCGACTTCTCGCTCCACATTAATTCTTCGTCAGTCATTGTTTAAACTTCCTGCCTGATCTATTATTTTCAAGCGACGACCATTCGATTTTTAAAGCCGCTGCTTCGTTTTGAATATCAGATTCTGTCACGGACCTTGGAATTGATTTCGTCGAATAATTTATCAATGAGGGCTTTGGTTTCTTTTACGCCGTCTTCGACATTAACAAGTTCCTTGACGCTCTTGTCTCTGGTTGAGATTTCAATCTGACCGTTGGCAATGTTCTTGGGTCCGATGGTAACTCGTACGGGTACACCGAGCAAATCCGCATCAGCAAACATTACGCCGGCCTGAACATTACGATCGTCGTAGATTACTTCCACGCCTGCTTTTTGAAGCTCGTCGTAAATCTTGTCTGCTGCCTCTTTGCATTCTGCCTTGTCAGGTCTCATGCAGCAAAGATGTACCTGCCAGGGTGCGATTGTGATGGGCCAGATGGGACCGTATTCGTCATGCTTTGCTTCCATTACGCTGGCTGCAAGACGGCCTACTCCGATACCGTAGCAGCCCATAATGGGTGTCTTTACGCTGCCGTCAACGTCTGTATATGTCATTCCCATTGATTTGGAATATTTTGTACCGAGCTGGAAGATGTTGCCGACCTCGATACCTCTGCTGATTTTGATAGTTTTTTTGCCGCAGCAGGGGCAGATATCTCCGGTTCTTATCTTGGATACATCAACGTATTCAACATCTCCTATATCTCTCTTGATATTAAGACCTGTGTAGTGATAATCCACTTCGTTTGCACCGCAAACAAGATTCTCAATACCTTCAAGTGTCTTATCGTAAATAATCTGACATTTTGCTTCCTGCTTGTAAGGTCCGCAGAATCCGGCGCAGAGTCCGCACTCGGGTGTAATTGTGGCTGCGTGAACCTTTTCTCCGAGGAGATTGGTAAGCTTTGTTTCGTTAACTTCATAATCGCCGCGAAGGAATACAACTACGTATTCGTCAGTCATGTTTTTCTGATAAATAACAGCCTTGCAGGACTCTTCGACTTTGCTTCCGAGGAATGTGCATACTTCATCAATTGTCTTGCAGTCGGGTGTATTGATTTTCTTCAGTTCGCCTGCGGGAGCACAGCCTGAATTGTCTACGGTTGTATCTGCAGCTTCCATATTTGCGCTGTAACCGCATTCGTCGCAAAGTACGATTGAATCTTCTCCTGCATCAACAAGAAGCATGTACTCGTGTGATACGCTTCCTCCGATCATACCAGAATCCGACTTAACGGAAATAACTTCGGGAATGCCTGCACGCTCGAAGATTCTGAAATACGAATTGGCCATTACGGCATAGTATTTCTCAAGATCTTCCTGTGATGTATGGAAAGAATAAGCATCCTTCATCGTAAATTCTCTTACACGGATAAGACCTGCTCTGGGACGAGCTTCATCACGGAATTTGGTCTGAATCTGATAGATGCAGAAAGGATATTTTGCGTATGTATTACCCCATTCGCGTACCATCTGAACGGCTGCCTCTTCGTGTGTCATGCCAAGAACCATGGATGAATTGTTTCTGTCTTTGAATCTTAAAAGCTCATCTCCGACACTCTCAAATCTTCCTGATTCTTCCCAAAGCGAACCGGGCAAAACTACGGGGAACAATACTTCCTGTGAATCTGCCGCATCCATCTCTTCTCGTATAATATTCTCAATCTTGGCGGTAACTCTCTTCATTGGTGGGTAGAGCGAATAAATACCGTTGGATACATATTTGATATATCCTCCGCGGACGGAAAATGCATGAGAATCAATCACGCAATCCGAAGGACGCTCTTTAAATCTGTCACCTACCATATTGCTTAATTTCATTTTAAAAATCCTCCTGAAACTTTATCTTCAAATATCAAAAAACGAATTTGAGGTTTCACCTTATTAATTATACATATTTTGGCGATTTTCACCACGTTTAAAATTATACTATATTCCTGTCAAAGTCAACACAATTAAATACCGAAAGAGATTATCTTTCGGTATTTTTCGGACTTTTTTCACTTTTTGATTCTATTCGGGCAAAAACTCAAGAATTTCGTCTTCGTCATTCTTTTCATCTTCGCCGAAATTAAGGTTCTTCTTTATGGCTTCGACAATCTTTGAATACATATTCATGATGGTCTCATGATTCTTTTCAACCGTCTCTTCATCCTTTTCTTTGGCTGCCGCCTCCGATTCTGCTGCCAGAGAGAAAAGCTCCGTCGCACCGATTGTTTTGGAAGTACTCTTTAAGGAGTGTACGTAAATCTCATAATTTTTCAAATCTTTCGAAGCAAAGGTTGTTTTAAGATTCTCACTCTTTTCCTTCGATTCACTTACGTAAGCTTCCAGAATGCTTCTGTACATGTCTTCGTCGTTGCCGCAAAATCTCATACCGTCAGTTTTATTTATTCCGGCCTTTGAAAGTTCATCCCACAAAGAATCGTTGGAATTGTTATTGTTTTCAGAGTTTTTGGCATTGTTATTGCTTTTCTGCTTTTCAGAATCTGAATTTGCGGTATTCTCAAATTCATCATCATCCACGATTTCAACCTTGTCTTTGGGAAGGTAGGTACGAAGCATACTCTCAAGCAGTTCGCCTTCAACCGGCTTGGTCAGATAATCATCAAATCCCAAAGAAATATATCTCTCCTTGGCGCCTCTTATGACATCGGCCGTAAGACAAATCGCCGGAGTACAGGTGTTTAATCCGTCTTCTTTTATCCTTCTTAATGCTTCGGTTCCGTCCATTCCGGGCATTCTCTGATCCATCAGTATCAGGTCGTATTTTGTGGATGCTGCTAGTTTAATGGATTCCGGACCGTTTAATGCCGTATCGATTTGAACTTTTGTCTTTCTCAAAAGATTTTCAACCACAAAAATATTCATCTTCGTGTCATCTACCACGAGAATACGGGCATCGGGTGCACGAAAAGATTCTTTGTAAACTTCGACTTCTTCTGCTCTTTCGATGGCTTTTTTGTAATCTCCGATTGGCTTTTCATTTTCGATTTTTTGCCATAATTCAAACGAGAAAGTACTTCCTTCGCCATACACACTCTCAACATTCGTCTTGCTGCCCATAAGGTCAAGAAGTTTTCCGGAGATTGTCATTCCGAGTCCTGTTCCCTCGATGTTACGGTTTCTTATGACATCAAGCCTTTCAAATGACTCAAAAAGTTTTGCCATATCCTCGCTCTTTATACCGATTCCTGTATCGTTTACGGCAAAGAAAATGTTGATATTTCCGTCTTTTCGCTCTTTTTCTTTTATGGTTAAAGTAATGGTGCCTTTTTCCGTATACTTAACGGCGTTGGTCAAAAGATTTATGACTACCTGATTGATTCGCGTATCATCACCCATAAGCTCCGTGGGAAGATTAGGGTCAATATCAAAAACAAGTTTTAAATTCTTGGCCTGTGCCCTGCCTGAAATCGAAAACTGATAATACGAAATGAGTGATGCAGTCTTGTAACGCACGGGCACAATTTCCATCTTGCCGTCTTCAATCTTTGAAAAATCAAGAATGCCGTTTATAAGCTGAAGCAGCGTGTTGCCGGACTGTTTGATATTCTGTGAATACCCTAAAATATCCTCATCTTCCGATTCTCTTAAAATCATTTCGTTCATGCCGAGAATCGCGTTGATGGGTGTTCTTATTTCGTGAGACATATCCGCCAAAAAACGGCTTTTTGCTTCGCTCGCTTCGTCAGCTGCCTGCTTTTCGAGTTTAAGCACCTGCTGCTTGTATTCCTGTTCCTTTTTGGAATAAATGTCGATTACACGGGCAAAAATTATGGCTACGCCCGCACCGATGGAAATAGCAACTATCGTTGCAATGATAAAGCCTCTCATCAAAGTGTTGACTTCTTTGCCAAGCTGACTTCTGTCCGTGGCGATTCCCACATACCACTTCGTATTGGTCATCTGCGCACTGACAATTCCTCTGGTAACATTGTCGTAATCCGTGACAAACACCATGTTGTCGCACTGTCCGCTTTTTATGGCATTAACCACATCCGAATAAGGAGCACCCGGAACATCTAAAATGTAGATTGGCTTGTCTTCGTAATAATAATCATCGTTCGGATGAACAATGACATTAAAATTTTCGTCCATCAAAAATGCGTAGCTGTTGTCCGCAACATCTGCATTGTTAATCATATCAACGAGAACATCGACAAAAATATCGGCCGCCAAAACACCCAGAAGTTCTCCGTCTTTATATACTGCTTTGGAAATTGTGAAAACGGGTTTTTTCGTGTCTGAATCCAGATACGGTGTTGAAAAGAAAAGCTCTCCCGTAAGAGCGGATGTCGTGTACCATTCTCTCTCGTTGACAAAATCAACCGAGCCGTCTGCCAGGAAGTCTGAGGCACACACCATGAAGTTGTCCGGATATGTAAAATAAACATCGTAAACGTAGCCGTTCTTGTTTAAAAGATCGTTGCTTCGTTTAAGGTAATCGTGAAATTCGTCGTAACCTTTGGTAGAGATATCGTTAACCGCGATTTCGGCGGCCATTGTATCAATGATTGTTGCATTGTTGCTCACCCAGGATGAAAGTTCAAGCGAGTATTTTTGCGCCGCAACACTGTAATTATCTTCAAGCTGCGATACCAAAGTTTTTCTCGCTCTTTCGTAACTGATTAAAGACAGTAGAATCGTACTGCCTAAAACCACCGCAACTATCATTATGGTCATTTTTGTTCTAAAGCTTTTCATCGTTTAAAACGCCCTGCCGGTTATTGATTAAAGAATTATTACCTTATCTGGTATTATACCATCTTTCTTGCGTTTTTTGTTTTTTCTGTAAAAATTCTCTAATCATATTCAAATATTCCCTGCAACGCATCCGAAACATTCGCTATATCGTCATATTTAAGATAATCTGTTTTTTTACATATTCTGACATTCGGATCGATCAGTTTTATCTGTTCGCAGATAACCGTTCCCTTTGTTTTTTTGTTGCCGCAAACTTCGATATGGATTGGCCCCGGAGCCACTTGGTTATACAAAGGGCATACATGAAATACACCCGTTGCTTTGATAAATGCATTTTTGCTTATAATAACAAACAATTGTTTACCATATTCGCCGATATTGATAATATCTCCCTGATAAAACTCTTTCACAGCATTTCTCTCCCTTTTGCCTCGCCCCAGTCAAAATCACTGACAGATATTTTTCCGTTATACTCCTTTAACCTGTCTTCAAAAGATTTATGTACAAATTGTTTTCTAAGCACAATAGCATCATCAACGATTTCAATATCCAAAACATCGGATACTTTCAAATCCAATTCATTCATTATACTTTTGGGTATTCTTATTCCCTGGCTGTTACCCCAGGCCCTTAATGCAACATGATCCATAAAACGCCTCCTTATATATACATTATACCGGATAATGTATATACGGTCAAACTTGCATTGAATTTACGGGTGTATTGCAGGAAAGTGCCTGTACGCCCGTAATTTTGGCTTCAGAGCTTCCTAAAACTACGGGTGTATTGCAGAAAGCGCTTGTACACCCGTAATTTCGGCTTCAGGGCTAATAATATAGCAACGAGAAGCAAAAAAACAGCCACTTGCAAGCTAGCTTGCAGTGGCTGTATTTATTGCTTATCTAAGCTTCTCGTTGCTTACGCGATTATTCGATAATTGTAGCAACTCTTCCTGAACCTACTGTACGTCCACCTT
>DFEM01000054.1 GCA_002369155.1 Lachnospiraceae bacterium UBA3802
TTGCTGCATCTTCCATCTTTGCTGCACAGTTTGCACAATCTACGTCGATCTTGTAAGTCTTTTTCATTTTCGCCTCTCCTTATTATTAATCAAATTTGATATTTGTAATTTTAGTTTAACAATTAAACAATCTTTTAATTGTTGACTTTAATATATCATCTTACAGAGCTTTTGTCAAGCACTTTTTTAAGCTTTTAAATAAGTGTTTAATTGATAAGGATATATAAACAAGAAGTACTGCAGCGATCAGTTTATAAGAGATATCTCGGGTCTGAATATCACATGATCCAAAGTCTGTCCGCTTTTTACTACAATAAAGAGCCTTCCGAAATACTCATATCCGGATGTGTCGATATCAAAGCTCTCCGAAAAACCGTTTGTTCCATTGATGACAGCGTCCCTCAGCAAACATTTGCTTAGATCCTTGTTACAGATAAGCCCTGTTAAATACCATGTTAAAGCGCTTGTGTTCGGCGCTCCCGTAGATATTCTGTATCGTCTATGAGCGGTTTTAAAATCCGTAACATCTAATGCCTTCGTTAAAGTAAACTGTGTATCAGCTTCGGCTTTTCCGTTTGCTTCAATACTGCCGTCCGCCCGAACTTTCCACTTGACCCCGTCCATATCCTGTTCCATGAAGACATACGGAAAAGGCAAAATATTTACTTTCTTCTTCTCCTGTTTATTTAAAGACCATCCCATTTGAGTAAACAGCGTATCAAGGTTATCTCCGATCTGTTCAAGTTCCGAGCGCTGTGAATCGATAAGCCTTTTATATGCACCGTTTTCCATGCGAAGCTGTCCTGTCCTATGCTCCTGTTCCTTCAATCTTTCCGAGGTCTTCTCAAGCTGTGATTCCCGCTTTTTTATGATATTTATAAGAATATCCCTTTGCGTATTCTTAAATCCCGAAGCATCTTCAAAATGCTGCAATCGCTTTAAGATATCGGGATCGGCTTCACTTATATACGGATATATATCTTCCGCTGTCCCTCTTATCAGCCTCATTCGCTCAAGATCGAGCAGACAGTCGTACCCGTTGCTTTTTGCAAATTCGGCTATTTGGGTTATCCCTTCGATAATATGCGAAACTTTTTCTTTATCAAAAGCATTTATCTTATGACCGCTTCTAAATGCATAAACCTTGTCGGTCACTCCGAAGAAATTCCCTGCACTATGCATTGTCTGCACAAACCATACCGGGTCCTGAAATCTTTTTAAATTTGGGAAAAACAAATTATTTTCCAGTATCATTTTTCTATCATAAATAAACCTATGAAAACCGAAATCATATTGATACTCCCGATAGGTATACATACGGTCTTCACTGAATGTATAGCGTGCCTCACTTCCAAAAAACTTATCTTTTTCTCCCAGTTTCTCGTGGTTAATAGTAAAGCTGCCACCGCATATTAAGGCATTATTTTCCTTAGCTTTATTATAAAGAGTTTCAAGGGCTTTAAAATCATAATACCAATCGTCGGGATCCATAAAAGCTATATATTCTCCCGCAGCTTCTCTGATACCTCTATTTCTTGCTTCTCCTACACCCATATTTTTCTGATTGATAACAATAATACGCTCATCCGACCATGACAGCTCCGATAAAATATCAGAGCTTGAGTCTGTGGAGCCATCATTCACACAAATAATTTCTATCTCCTTCAGATTCTGCAAAATGACGCTTTCCATACATTTCATTAAATACTTTTCCTGATTGTAGATTGGGATAATTATCGAAACTTTAACATTTTTTTCACTACCCATAGCACAGCTCCTTTTACTATTTATTTATGCGGCCATCAATCCTTGACCTTAAATAGTTCCAGTTGTTTTTTTAACTCTTCTATTTCTTTTTTCAGAAGCTTTGTCTCATCTTCAAGCTCAAACGGCGTTACCCAGTTCTTATTTCCGGTATGCATTATGAGCGGATTAAAAACCTTTACTCCGTTCGGCTTTGTCGCAACAAAACCCACAGCTCTTCTGCTCTCGCTGCCAAAGCTTCTCAGCTCCGTACTGTTATTGTCGGATGCCGTTCCATAGTCAAAATACAGAGTGGTTTTTTCACTCTTTTTTTCTGGCATAGCTGTGCTGCGCTTGTCCTGAGATTTCTGCGTGTCTTCTTTAATTATTTGCGCAGAAAGAAGCTCAAACAGCACCTTATCGTCGGTCTTAAAAAGCTTTCCCGTCACTTCGGAAGTATCTGCACCATATTCTTTCTTCAACTCAACGTACCAAGAAAAGCTTTTCCTGATCAATATGTGTATCCATTCTTTCAGCGCTTCCGAAATCTCAAAGCTTAGATTGCTTACCTGATTGAAACGGGCAAGCTCGGCGGCACAGGTGAAAAGCCCAACAACATTATTCAATGATATTCCTTTTGTAATAATCGAATCTTCTCTGATGCGGCGAACGTAAAATACTTCATCAAGGCAAACACACTTCTCTGCCATAATGAGAACTAACGGTGAGAAGAGATTATCTTCATGAATTATCCCTTCATAAAAGTCGATATTCTTGCTTTTAATGTAGTCCGTGCGTGCAAAATTGAGCCAAGCAAAGGTTTTAAAGTCATTTTTTTCTATAAGTTTCCCGAAAAGACTGCCGTTTTCATAAAGACCGTACAATCTTGAATTTGCAATGGTATAAATTCTCGGGTAAAGAGATATTAACCAAGACAATGCCTCGTCTTTTCCGAATTTCATTTTCACCCTCGGTTAAATTCTTGGTTAAATCT
>DFEM01000133.1 GCA_002369155.1 Lachnospiraceae bacterium UBA3802
ACCCTGACCGTGAGGGAGAGGCAATCAGCTGGCATCTTTATGAGGCACTTAATTTAAAAGAAAAGAAAGTTGCCCGCATTACTTTTAACGAGATTACCCAGTCGGCAGTAAAAGAAGCATTAAAGAATCCTCGTGATATCGACATGAATCTTGTTGATGCGCAGCAGACACGTCGTGTGCTTGACCGTATGGTTGGATACAGAATTTCGCCGCTTCTTTGGGCAAAGATTAAAAGAGGCCTTTCTGCAGGACGTGTTCAGTCTGTTACATTAAAAATGATTTGTGACAGAGAAAATGAAATTAATGCATTTATTGCCAAAGAATTCTGGTCACTTGATGCAGTACTTAATATAGAAGGTGAGAAAAAGCCCCTTGTAGCAGCTTTTTGGGGTAAAGGCGAGGAGAAACTCGAATTAACATCCAAAGAGCAGGTTGATGGCATTAAAAAGGATTTAAAAGGTGCTGAATTTAAAGTCACCGAAGTTAAAAACGGCAGTCGAAAGAAAAATTCACCTCTTCCTTTTACAACTTCCACACTTCAGCAGGAAGCCAGCAAGGTTCTCGGCTTCTCTACTCAGAAGACAATGCGTATTGCGCAAAGCCTCTATGAAGGTGTAAATGTCGGAAAGAGCACTGTCGGTGTAATCACCTACCTTCGTACCGATTCGACCAGAGTTTCTGATGAAGCTGTTAAGAATGCGAAGGATTATATCACAAAGCATTACGGTGCTGAATTTAATAATCCCGCAGAGCAGAGCAAGAATACCGGCAAGAAGATACAGGATGCACATGAAGCCATCAGACCTACAGATCTTTTAAGAACTCCCGAGATGATGAAAGAGTATCTTGGAAGAGATGAATTAAGACTTTATTCTTTGATTTATAAAAGATTTCTTGCTTCCAGAATGGCTCCCTGTGTATTTGATACGGTATCTACAAAGATTGATGCCAAGGGATATACTTTCAAAGTTTCGGCATCCAAGGTTGCTTTTGAAGGTTACAGAGCTGTATATACATCCGATGAAGATGAAAAGGATGATAAGAATGCCATTGTAAACAAGCTTGATAAGAAATCAAAGCTTAAACTCGATAAGCTTGAAGGAGAACAGCATTTCACCCAGCCTCCTGCACATTTTACCGAAGCAAGCCTTGTAAAGGCAATGGAAGAGCAGGGAATCGGTCGTCCTTCCACATACGCGCCTACAATTACCACTATTATGGCTCGTCACTATGTGGTTAAAGAGAATAAAAACCTTTATGTATCCGAGCTTGGCGAAGTTGTAAACAAGATGATGGAGGAAGCTTTCCCTACTATCGTGGATGTGAGCTTTACCGCCAACATGGAAGCATTGCTTGATGCGATTGAAGAAGGCACTGTACAGTGGAAGACTGTTGTTGCAAATTTCTATCCCGATCTTGATGAAGCGGTTAACAAAGCTACCAAGGAACTTGAGCATGTTAAGGTTCAGGATGAAGAAAGCGACGAAGTCTGTGAACTTTGCGGAAGAAAGATGGTATTTAAATTCGGACCTCACGGTAAGTTCTTGGCTTGCCCCGGATTCCCGGAGTGCCGCAATACCAAATCCTTCCTTGAGAAAATCGGTGTTGCATGCCCCAAGTGCGGCAAAGACATCGTTATCAGAAAGACCAAGAAGGGCAGAACATATTATGGCTGCGAAGGCGGTCCCGAATGTGATTATATGTCATGGCAGAGACCTCTTGCTGAGAAGTGTCCCAAATGCGGATATCCTCTCACGAAACGCGGAAATAAGAAAGTATGCACTAAAGAAGGCTGCGATTATATAGAATAAATGAAAAAATAAGTAAATATTTCCATTCTTGTGCCGATAAATAGTATAACAAAATAAAAGGCGCAAGGATGCGTAAAAGGTAAAAGGACTTATGTTTATATAGGTTCTTTTATTTTTTTACCATCAGAAAGCGGGTTAAATGACTCATTCAAGCCTGCCAAATATAACAATTACAATATCTTGTGGTTGTTAAATCTGCCGAATTTGACAGGTTTTGAGATTGCCCGACTATTTATTTAGTGTACGAATTGTATATTTGATACAATATGAGGTAGTTTTTTTGTAAAATTACTTGTGTTTTTATACAAGTTTTGTATAATTAAATAAGGTGGGTACAGTGTGCCTATTTTGTGTATGCAAGTATATTTTTAAGGAGGCGTACATGATTAATACGAGCAATTTTGATTATATTAACGTACTTGATAAAGCAGCGGACGGATCATATCTTCGTAACGAGGCTATCAGTAATAATATCGCAAATGCTACCACACCTAATTACAAGAGACAGGACGTGGCATTTGAAGAAGCTTTAAGATCTTCTATACTCGGTGCTACAGAAGGTAGTCTTGACAAAAAGATTCACAATGTTGACCTTTCAACAGTAAGGCCGACAGTGTTTACGGATACAGGGGAAGTCAGCTACAGACTTGACGGCAACAACGTCGATCCCGAGACCGAAAACATTTATCTGGCCAAGAACCAGTTATACTACCAGGGTGTAATGAATTCGATAAGCCATGAATTTGAAACAATGAGAACAGCGATGGGCAAATAAGGAGGTTTAGATTATGGGAATGTTTGATGCTCTTGATATCTCTGCTTCCGGTCTTACCGCGCAAAGATACAGAATGGATATTATATCCGAAAATGTTGCCAATGCAAACACGACTCGCAAGGAAGACGGTAGCATTTACAGAAGAAAGGTTGTTACTTTTGAAGCCAAAGGCACGGACGGTGTGCCTTTTAAAACAGTGCTTGGACGTTCAACCGCGGATTTATCCGATCATTTGGGCAAAGGTGTAAGAATTACCACAGTTCAGGAAGACAAGACTTCCGAATACAAGAAGGTATACGATCCTTCACATCCTGATGCAGATGAAGCGGGCTATGTTTATTATCCCAATGTTGATATCATCACCGAGATGACAAACTTAATTGATGCATCCAGAGCTTATGAAGCCAATGCAACGGTTGTTGATGCCACTAAGAATATGCTTCAACAGGGCTTACAGATGGGTAGAAGTTAACAGGTTAACATAATATGGACAGAATTCAAAAAGTATACGGCATCGATACCGAAGCCGTAAAGAATTTAAAACAGTTTGCAGGTCAGGAGAAGGTTGGAGAGAATCATGACATGTTCCAATCACTTCTTGACAATGCGATAAATAATATCAATACAACCAATGCATATTTATCGAATGCCGAGAATGAGAAGATTAAATTTGCCCTTGGCGAAACAGAATCACCTCATGATTTGACAATAGCTCTTCAAAAAGCATCCACGGCACTTCAGTATACGGTGGCGGTAAGAGATAAATTCCTTGAAGCATACAAGGAAATCATGAATATGCAGATATAAAATTATAAGAATTCGTTTTGACATCCGAAATGGATTCAGACATGCGGAAATTATCAAATATAATTACATAAAAAAATTAAAGTGTAATTTGATTTCAGGAGAATGAAATGTTCGAAAAACTGATTGACAAATTAAAAGAGATTCCGCCCAAGCTTCTTGCGTGGTGGAATAAATTTACCAGGAACCAGAAAGTTTTGATTATAAGCGTTGCGCTTGGGGTAATTGCTGCATTTGCGATTCTTATTACTGTAGTTACAAGAACGCAGTATGTAAATATAGTGACGTGCGAAAATGCGACTCAGGCTTCTCAGGTTAAGGAAATTCTCGAATCGAATGAAATAGCTTACAAAGTATCCGATTCGGGCTTGGTATTCTCTGTCGATAAGACCAGGTTGTCGGAAGCCAACATTCTTCTTGGATCAAACAACATCCTTACAGATCCTTATGCAAATCTTGACAACGTTTTATCAACATCGCTTTCAACCACGGAAGCTGACAAACAGAAGGCTTATACCGCATACAGAGAGACGAGACTTAAAAACGATCTTGAAAGTTTTTCGTTTGTTGACTCTGCGAGCGTTAACATGTTTGTACCCGAAAATGACGGTACTCTTATAAGAAATAACAAAGAATCATCTGTACAGATTACATTAAAATTATCAGGTGAGTGTTCTCCCGAGAATGCCGCTGCAATTGCAAGAATGGCAAAGACTGTTGTTGGCAACGAGACTACCGATAATGTTGTAATCCTTGATACTGACGGAAATCTTTTATTCTCGGGCGGAGATGATACGACACTTGCAGGATATGCAACAAGTACTCTTTCTTTAAAGCAGGAAGCTGAAAGAGTTGTAAGAAACGATGTATCAAATGTTCTTCTCGGAACAAAAGAATTTGATTATGTAGTTGTATCTCCGAGCCTCGTACTTGATTTATCAAGTTCAGAAAAACAGACTACGACATACACGCCTGCGGACGGCCAGACTCAGGGTCTTCTTTCTCATGAGACGGGCTACAATGCAGAATCGGAAGGTGGAACGGCACTCGTTCCCGGTACTGACTCCAATGTTGAAGGGACTTATGTTTACGAAAACGGCGGCGGAAGTTCAAGTACTGTAGAGCAGTTTGAAAAAGATTATCTTCCCAATACGGAGACTATCGTTCAAAGCATTCCTGCCGGCGGTATTAAGTACGATGAATCATCCATCGCAGTAACAGCCATCAGACTTAATGTCATCAAAGAAGAGGATGTCAGAGCGCAGGGGCTTCTTGATGAAATGTCATGGGATGAATACAAACTTGCCAACAGCGAACGTACCAAATTAAGCGTTGATGAAGATTATTACAGCCTCATTTCGGATGCGTCCGGAATTGCTACGGGCGATATTACGATAGTTGCTTACGAAGAACCTTTCTTCGTAGACAGAACTAGAGCGAACTTTAATTGGACGGATATTATCCAGATTGCTTTGATTGTTATCATTTTGCTTCTTCTCGGCATGGTTGTTCTTCGTACGCTTCGTACCGAAAAGAACAAAGAAGCGGAAGAACCTGAAGAGATTTCCGTTGAAAAACTTTTGCAGACTATTCCCGAAGAACAGCTTGAAGATATCGATCTTGAAGCCAAGTCCGAGACCAGAAAGATGATTGAAAAATTTGTTGACGAAAATCCCGAAGCCGTTGCAAACCTTCTTCGCAACTGGCTCAGCGAGGATTGGGGGTAAATAATGCGTAACTCTGATGAAAAGATTTCCGGGCTTCAAAAAGCGGCGATTCTTTTGATATCGCTCGGACCCGAAAAATCTGCCAATGTGTTTAAACACTTAAAAGAAGAAGAAATCGAAGAGCTTACACTCGAAATTGCCAATACGAGATCGGTTTCTCCTCAGATAAAAGAGCAGATTATAAATGAATTCTATGAAGTTTGTCTTGCACAGCAGTATATCGCGGAAGGCGGTATCGGCTACGCCAAGGAACTTCTTGAAAAAGCGCTCGGAAGCGATAAGGCCAACGATGTGCTCAACAAACTGACTTCTTCGATTCAGGTTAAGCCTTTCGAATTTGTCAGAAAGACAGATGCTTCACAGCTTTTATCATTTATACAGGATGAGCATCCTCAGACCATCGCTTTGATACTTTCATATCTTGGACCTACTCAGTGTTCTGCGATTATTTCCGCACTTTCACCTGAACTTCAGGCTGATGTTGCCAAAAGAATTGCTACCATGGACAGAACGAGTCCCGATGTCATCAAAGAAGTTGAAAAAATTCTCGAATCCAAACTTGCCAATCTTGTTAATCAGGATTACACGATTATCGGCGGTGTCGATCACGTTGTTGAAATCCTTAACAATGTTGACAGAGGAACAGAAAAACATATCATGGAAACTCTCGAAATCGAAGATCCCGAACTTGCAGACGAGATCAGAAAGAAGATGTT
>DFEM01000057.1 GCA_002369155.1 Lachnospiraceae bacterium UBA3802
AGATTCGGAAAGGATATGGAGGGTTAACATGAAAGAGAAAAGAAGAGAGCTTTTTCTTCGAATAAAGAAAAGGTTAAAAAAATATACAAGAACAATAATTCTTTTTGCGATAGCACTTTCATTTGCAATTATTTTCCTTCTCCCGACGGTGCTTACCATCACCAATTCTTTTATGAATGAGACGGAGATTAATGCAAATTACGGAAAGATATTTGCGACGACCGAAAAGGGCGGGAAAGTATTTGTAAGCGATATGGTGCATATCAAATTCATTCCGAACAAGGTCAGCCTTGAACAGTTTTCAACAGTACTTTTCAAGAGCCCGGATTATTTATTTAAATTCTGGAACTCGGTAATATATACCGTACCGATAATGCTGTTTCAGTTGGTGATTGCACTCTTGGCCTCGTACGGATTCATGAGGCTTAAGGGAAGATTAAAGGAAATGCTTTTCTTTATCTACATTATCATTTGTCTCATGCCGTATCAGGTTACGCTTGTACCGAATTTCCTCGTATCCAAATGGCTTAATATCCTCGATACGAGATGGGCAATATGGCTTCCCGGCATGTTTTCGCCTTTTGCGGTATATCTTCTTACGAAATACATGAAGAGAATACCGAAGTCCATTATTGAGGCTGCAAAGGTTGACGGAGCCGGAGAGTGGAAGATATTCATTAAAATCTGTCTTCCTCTTTGTAAGGGCGCCATTTATTCGGTAGCAATACTTATATTCATAGATTTCTGGAACATGGTGGAACAGCCGCTCATACTTCTTGCCGACGAATATCTGCATCCTTTGAGCATATTCTTAAGCAAGATCAATGCAGGAGAAATAGGACTGGCTTTTGCGGTCGCATGCATATACATGGTTCCGAGCCTTTTGATATTCCTTTACGGAGAAGATTATCTTGTTGAGGGAATTTCATATCAGGGCGGAGTCAAAGGTTAGATTGGAGGAAGAGATGAACAACAAACCGAAAAAAAGAGAAATCATTAAAAATATAGCAATCGTATTTCTTGTAATAATGCTTATTCTTACATTCTTTTCGAATACGATTATGAACAGAACTCTTCCCGAGGTTAATACCCAGATGGTCACATCCGGACCCGTAAGCACTCAGGTCAGAGGAGACGGTGTTGTAGAGGCGGAAGACCCTTATAACCTTGTATGCGATGAGACAAGAAAGGTCAAAAGTGTCGTAAAACATGTCGGAGACCATGTGGAAATAGATGATGTAATCTTTAAACTCGAAGGAGAATCAAGCGAGGAACTTACCACTGCGAAGAACGACCTTGAAAGCGCAAAGAGCGATTACGATCTGGCTATTATCGAAAGCAGTCTTTCACAGGCGGAAGTCGCAAGCGTTGAAGCCGGTGTTACCGTTAATTCCGGTACCATTTTAACGACTCTTGAAGCAAAGGATAATGAGATTTTATCCGAGAACAACAAGCTTGAAGAAAAGAAGAAAAAACTTGCGGACATCCAGTATCAGATGTCATTAATCGATACGACATCCACACCATCGACGGATTATACTTCGGAAGAAAACGCAGTTGCAAATGCAAAAACCGCATTGGAAAAAGCGGAGAAAGATTTGGAGAGTGCCATCAATATACTCGAAGAATACAATAACGCAAAACAGATTGTTGACACAAAGAATGCCGCACTTGCAAATTACAACAGTGCAAAAGATGCATATTACGGATATACCAAAGAAGACGGAAGCCATCAGGATGGTGCCAAGGAAGCATTTGACAAAGCAGAAACGGATTATGATTTAAAGAAAGCGGATTATCAAAGCAAATATTCCGATTATCAGAACAAGGAAACCGATTACAACACAAAGAGGGATGCATATCTGGCCGCACAGGCAGCGGGAGCAAGCGATGTGGCTGACAAAGAGTCTGCGATGAAACTTGCAGAAACAGCCATGAATGCCGCCAAAACCGCATCAGATACGGCACTTGCGGCAAAAGATTCCGCAGAGAAAAAATACAATGAATGCAAGAGCGAAAAAGACAACGCTTTAAGTGCGCTAAACACAGCGGAATCAGCACTTAAGGAAGCAGAGCAGTTATCGGCTGTTGCTCCTACTCAGGAAGAGTTGAACAAAGCTGCAGCAGACAAGAAGGCAAAAGAAGATATCGTAAATGCAAAGAAGAACGAACTTTCCAAGGCGGAAGAAGCATTAAAGAACAAACAGAATTCAGGCAGTTCTTCGAGCAGCAAGAACGAAGAAAATCTCAAAGGATTAAAGAAACAGGAACATGAAATTTCCGTAGAGATAAGCGATCTTGAAAACAAGATTAAGAAACTCGAAGATGAGAGAACAAATTATCTTTCGGAAGAAAAGACCAAGATAAGTCTTGAATCCAAATACAAGGATATTTTAAAGAAGGAAAAGGATGTAAAGGATCTTGAAGCAAAGGCATTGGGCGGAGAAATAAAAAGCCCTGTTGCCGGCGAGATTACATCTCTTACATATACGGCAGGCGAAAAGATTGAAGCCGGAAGCACAGTTTGTGTAATTCAGATAGACGGCAAGGGCTACAAGCTTTCGTTCCCCGTATCGGCAAAACAGGCCAAGGCTGTCAAGGTCGGAGATGAAGTAACGGTAGTCAATAACTGGTATTACGGAGATCTGAATGCTAATCTCGTTGCAATCCAGCCCGACAAGAACAATACAAGGGACGGAAAGATTCTTGTATTTTCACTCTCCGGTGATTCGGTTCAGCCCGGACAGAATTTAACATTATCGGTAGGCGAGAAGAGCTCCAATTACGATCTTGTTGTTCCTCTCTCGGCAATAAGAGAAGACACCAACGGTAAATTCGTTCTTATTCTCGATACCAAGAACACGCCTTTCGGCTCAAGATACGTAGCCAAGAAAGTTGAAGTCAAAGTACTTGCCGAAGACGACAAGGTGGCAGCGGTCGACGGAGAATTAATGGGTTGGGAATATGTCATTACCAATGCATCCAAGCATATAGAAAACAAGGATCAGGTTAAACTTGCTGATAAATAAAATTAATGGAAAAATTTAAAGCAATTCTTTCCAAAATTAAATACTACAGAGTGATTATGCTTTCGCTCTCGATCATCCTCTTGATTGTCGGAATCGTAATGAGAATAACAGTATCGTACGGTTCAAACAAATATGCCGATCAGACAGTTGCGAAAAGATGGGATAAGGAGGGCAACTATGCACATGTTTCTCTCTTTATAAAGGACATCGCGCATTTTAATCAGACGACGCTTGACGGATTGAAATACAACCTTGATGAAAAACTTGATTTCAATTCCATCGAAGTCGAAAATGAGGATGCGAGAAGATTTATCGAATGTCATACGGCAAAATCATTCATATATCTTGAAGGACCTTCGAGAAGCATGCAGATAGACTGCCTTGCCGTCGGCGGTGATTTTTTTGTGTTTCATCCGATAAAAATGATTAACGGTTCTTATTTTGACGGAAACGATCTTATGCAGGACGGAATAATCCTTGATGAAGAAAGCGCATGGCAGCTTTTCGGTTCAAGCGATGTAGTCGGTAAAACGCTTTATTACGGAGACAGGGTTTTATACGTAAAAGGTGTCTACGAGAGGGAAGAGAACAAACTCTTTAATTATGCCAGAGGAGACAAACCAGAAATATATGTGCCCTTCGATCTTCTTGACAGCACCGAAGCTCCTCTTGACATAACCTGCGTTGAAATCTGCATGCCAAACCCGGTTAAAAATTTTGCCACGGGAATACTTGATGAAATATCCACGCTTGACTCATCCACATGCGAAACGGTCGAGAATTCTTCACGTTATACGGTGGAAAATCTCTGGGTTGTGTTTAAGAATAAAAAGTACCGTTCGATGCAAAATCACGACATCATTTATCCTTACTGGGAAAAGATTGCAAGATACGAAGAAGACATACTTGCACCAAAGGCTGTAGTGATGGTGGTTTCTTTTGTTTCATCCGCCGTGATTTTCCTGGCTCTTTTGCTTTATGAAATCTCCAAACTTACAAGGCTTAAAAGCAGGAATGACGATTGAGAGACAAAGCGAAAATCAGTTGATTTATGCGCTAAAAAGGAATATGATGTAATCTGATTTAATATTTGATTTTCAGGAGGATATCATGAAACCCATTAAAGAAGGAAAAGTCAGAGAAATATATGATAACGGCGATACGCTCATCATGGTTGCTACTGACAGAATCAGTTGTTTTGACGTGATTTTAAACAATGTGGTAACAAAAAAAGGAACAGTTCTCACACAGATGAGCAAATTCTGGTTTGATATGACAAAGGACATCGTTCCCAATCATATGATTTCGGTGGATGTAAATGATATGCCCGAGTTTTTCAGACAGGATAAATTTAACGGCAACAGTATGCTTTGCAAGAAGCTTACAATGCTTCCCGTGGAATGCATCGTAAGAGGCTATATCACAGGCAGCGGCTGGGCAAGCTATCAGAAGGACGGTACGGTATGCGGTATCAGACTTCCCGAAGGATTAAAGGAATCCGACAAACTCCCTGAGCCTATTTATACACCTTCAACAAAGGCTGAGATAGGCGATCATGACGAGA
>DFEM01000114.1 GCA_002369155.1 Lachnospiraceae bacterium UBA3802
ACCTGTGTTACTACACAAGGACCAGCCTGAAGAACTGTTACAGGGACAAGTGCGCCCTCTTCGTTGAAGATTTGAGTCATTCCGACTTTGGTAGCTAAAATAGCTTTTTTCATTTTGACCTCCTTTTGATTCCACTACAGCGGTATCCGTTTCGGATGCATACTAGTTGTGGAAGTCATTTGTTTTTCCTTTTTAATAATGTAACGATTGATGATTAGTTTGGGTTATAACTAGATCATCTTAATATTGATATAAACACCTGCAGGCATTTCGAGCTTCTGCATAGCGTCTATAACTTTCTGGTTGGGCTCATGAACATCGATAAGTCTCTTGTGAGTTCTCTGTTCAAACTGCTCTCTGGAGTCTTTGTACTTGTGTACGGCGCGGATGATTGTTACGATTTCCTTTTTAGTAGGAAGGGGAACGGGTCCGCTTACCTTTGCTCCATTTTTCTTACAAGTGTCGATAATCTTGGCTGCTGATGCGTCAACTGTCTGATGCTCGTAAGCCTTAAGTGTGATTCTCATTACTTGATTTGCCATAAAAAAAGTCTCCTCTCATATTATGCACTTTAAGATTCAAGTACAACAAGCGGCGACTGTACACTCTCCCGTGTGTGTCGTACTTTTTCCTAAAAAATAAACGACCACACGTCGTTTCTGCTTAAAGCAGACTATAATGTTTGTACAGTGACTTGTCGTCAGTATCTCGACTTGACATTCGCTCCGTGTAAAAACCCGCCGTATCGGCGACAACCTTACACTTCATTGCTATCAATGTCACAGCAAGGGGTATCATACCAAAATATTTTCTTTATTTCAAGCATTTTTTACAAAATTTTTAAATATTTTTCTACAGGCACAACTTTTAGAAGTGTTTCTTCTATATATAGTGCATCCCCTTATCGAACAAAAAGGTTCCGATTCTTATCGAACCGAAACCTTTTTTTCTTATTTTATTAACAAGTTAATTAATCAAGAGAATCCATCATATCTTCCATCATTTCCATGAACTCGGGCGATGATCCCATTAATGTGGAAGCTGTTCCTGCAATCAATCCTATAATTGCAATGATGATTGTAACAAATGCAGCCAAGAGACCGATAGCACCAAGGATAATGCCTGCGATAGCCATTCCCTTCTTCTCGGGCATCTTCTTAACACCGATGATACCAAGTACCAAAGCAACAATTGAAACCACTAATCTCAATATTCCGAATATGAGTCCAAGAATGCTTGCACTCCAGCAGCAGCAAATGATTCCGACAACAAGGCTTAAGATACCGAGAATCATGGCTACCAAACCGAGAACGTTTAATCCGCTCTGGGGTTCGGATGCTTCATCGTAACTTGCTGTGTAAGAATAAGCAGCAGTCTCAACTGTGGATTCTGCAGCTGCACTTGCCTGTTCAGCAGCCTGTTTGATTTCTTCTACATTTTCAACAACCTGTTCTGCGTTCTGTAAATTCTGATTATCCATTGATATTCTCCCTTTTTCATTTCGTTATAGCTGAATCTTTTTTGATTCACTAGAGTAAAGTGTACCATTATATATTCGGCACTGTCAATTATTATCGCAATTATCTTCTGTAATATTGAAATGAATTTCGAAAAAAGATATTATATTTATATGGAAGCGAACGTTCATAATAATACAAATATCAAAAAAAGAAAATCGGCAAACAATAATAATAGAAGAAAAAAATCAAAAAAGGGGATGAATCCTTTATTTATTCTCCTCTTTTTTATTTTTCCCATTGCGGCTCTTCTTATTCCGTATCTTGTTTTCCGCTCGAATTTCGATCCCGTCCTGACACAGAAAATGGCTGACGAATTAATATTCGCCAAATATCTCGCTTCCCACTCATCGCATACATTTGCCGACGGATGGGTATCGACGAAGCCTTTCGTTCCTCTTTCCACAAGATATTTTCTTACATATTATATAAGCGACTACACAACATGGAAGGATGCGCTTCTTTCATCCGTAAGCTGTGTGTATGCAATCTTCGCCGGCTGTTACCTTTTCTTTGTCACATCACTTCATGCCAAAAAATTCTATACATATATAATAGCGGCAATTCCCGCTGTCGTTCTTTCCATAATCGGATTAAAGGCAGTTTATGACTGCAGTTATCTTCTTACAATCTTTTGCCTTCCGCTCATATGCCTCGGCATTGTCATTCACGGAATAAGATTCAAAATACCCGTACCTTTCAGGGCAGCCATCGCACTTCTTGCGATAATTCCCGTAATCGCAGTCTTTTCCTATATGAATAATATGAAGAAAGATTATTCTTTTAACAACACGGATTTGTTGTCCGTAAATCTTTCCGCAAAAGAAGAAGCCGTGGATATTACAGACACCTACAAGGGTCTTACGGATTTTATGGAGGCCAATTCGATTCCCTGCGCTTTTTGCACGGATACCATGGTTAACGAAGTTTCCATTATAAGTAACGAAAAAGTCGAAGTGGCTCCCGTGGTTTCTCCCGAGGATCTCTCTCCCGTGGAACTTGAGACCGATTCCTTGAAAAATCCTTATGAAAAAGTCTCCAGGGAATCCAAGCCCTTCTATATGATATATGACAGTGCGACCGCAAATAAGTATGCCTCATCGCTATATCTTCAATTCGGAACATCCGTTTACAGCGACGAGCATTACACGGTCTATTCATATAAGAACGTGCATTATTTTGATGATAAAATCTTCCAAAATGACATCATCTCCCTTGCATCTTCCCAGTATGACAGTTTTTACTACAGTTTCCTTGGATCAAACATTACGGATGGAAAAGACTTCCCGAGATTCCTCGGCGTTAACCCTATTTTCATTGCTCCCGCCGACGTAGAATATGATGATACAAACATGCTGCTTGACAAGGCCATCTCCAAAGACGGTCTTAAAGCCGTATTCCTTGAAATAGACCCGATCGCTCTTTCAAAAGCAGAAGGCAAATCCGAGCTTGAGTATTTAAACGGCCTTGCCGAAAAATATGCGGATGTTGCTTTTTATGCCATTCTTTCGTACCCTTCTTCCGATTACTGGAAGTCACTCTCCGAAACAGAAATGAAAGAAAAGCTTGAGACTTACGAATCGGTCATCAAATTTTTAACACATAATGACAACGTCTCGATGTACTGGCCCGGAAGCGAAAAATGGCTTGTCGAAAGTAAAACGAATTACAATTCGGGTGTACCGGCTGAAGATGTCGCTTTAAATCTTTTGATTCTTTGTACCTGTAACCTTAAATATACGGTAGACAAGGATTCCGTGACTTCATACGAAGATGCAATAAAGACAATCGTTTCCGAAGATTATAAATATTCCGATCTCTCGGACAGAGAAATTGTTTTCTTCGGAGACAGCATATTCGGCAATTACCACGGACCCGTATCCATCCCCGGTGCCGCAACTGGCTTATCGGGCGCTGATACTTATAACCTCGGAATCGGCGGCACAAGCGCCATCGGTGATTTCAACAAAATCGTTAATTTGTTTGTGGGAAGTTCTTCTTCATCCGATATCGAGAATCCGGATTTCTGGAATGAATTTGACAGATTTAAAAAGGAACACGACGGCTCCAAAAAACTTTGTTTTGTAATTAACTACGGAGTAAATGACTATTTTATGGGCGTTCCCGCAAAAATAGGATCCGGCACTCCCTACGAAGATTATGCATACGATTCCTATGAATCGGCCATGACGGACGGAATTATAAAACTTAAATCCTCTTTCCCCGATTCAACCGTTTACATTCTCTCTCCGATTTACTGCGATTACTTTGAAAGCGGATCGCAGGTTTTGTCAAGTGTCGGATCCAATCTGCAGACATACCGTAATGTCGGCGCTCAAATTGCCGAAAAAACGGGAATTAAATGGATTGATTCCATGACTTTAATCGAAATCAATTCAAAGAATCATAAAACTTATTTAGTGGACGGTGTTCATCCGACTCCCGACGGAATCTACCTTATAAGCAATGCGATAACAAAATTTATGGGCGATAATTAAGACCTTATGTATTCGTAATCGATAAGCGTCATTTTGTCGTTGATTATCTTTTCTTCGCCGATTCTCTTAAAACCGCATTTTTCGTACAGATGGCAGTTTCCTTTTTCCTGAAGTATTGTATCGAGTTTCCAGACTTTAACATCGGGATACATCTCGAACGACTTTTTTATTGCGGCGTATCCGATGCCCTGATTCCAATATTTCGGAAGGATAAAAAGAGGGCTGATAAAAGAAACTTCTTTTTCGTTCGGATCGTTGTTTCCGAGATTAATTACTCCCACTCTGGCGCCGTCTTTAACGATAAAGTAATACTTGCGATTAACGACTGCTGCCCTTGCTTTAATTCTTTCTATCGGCTCGATTGCCGGTGAACACTCATCGTGGTATTTTTCGTACAAAGGCATAAAACTTTCAACCTGCATCTTATGAACAAGTTCAAGTTCATCTTCCCCTACTTCTTCCAAAAAGACACGATTCATCATTTCCTCGGCACTCGGATTCGGAAGGTTAAAATGCTTCTTTATCATTCCGGCAACCTCATCCGGTTCGAGATTCGTATTGTCGATTTTGATGTAATTGGGGAAAGGGATTTCTCCTTCGCGGCTTTCCAGTCTGAACTTGGTTTCTTCACGAATCATTCTTTCTTCAGACAATTCCAGATTTCTCTTTGAAGCTTTGTTTTTAAGCCTGTTTTCGGTCTTATTTCTCTCAAGCCTTACTGCCTGATCTGCTACCAGTTCAACATAGTAAACGGTTCCGCCGGTGGCCTCAAACTTTTCGGATACTCCTTTGATGTAATCCCAGTCAGACTGCATGTCAAAGCCCCACATAAATGTGAAGATCATGCCCTGATATTTGGTCTTCATGAAAGCATCAAATATATCCTCGCGAAGTTTGCTTACGACTTCGCCGTCGAATTTTCCGAAAATTTCAAGCACCGGTTCTATCATCATGTGATTGTGAAAAAGCCTGAAATCGGTTATTTTCATCAGTTCCTGGCCTACGGTCATTTTCCCGACCGCGCCGGCTCCTATTAGTATGATTAAATCCATATTTTTACTCCAAAATTATTATAAATTATGCGTCATTTTACGGCAATAAATATATGCTTATTCAAACACGATAAGCGGTATCTCCATCTCTTCTTTCGTCAGACTTCCATGCATTGAAAGCCATCTCTCATCCGTAAAATAAATCGACATATCACCTGTTGCAATCGCAAGATAATTTCCCAACATTCCTAAGAACTCTTTGTGATATTCCTTATCTCCGAAAAGCTGTCTTTTAAGTGCTTCTTCCATTGTAATCAGTATGAATTTTTCACCGAAAAGTCTGTTGAATTCTTTTTTAAAAAACTCTTCCTTTTCTTCTTTGACGAAAAGATTTAAAGCTCTCGGTTCGAGGGACGGAAGTCTCTCAAGGCAGTCAATCAGCTCGGGATAATCCTGCAAAATTACTATTTTATTGTCAATGTGACCGTGATCCGCCGTTACGAAAATTAGTGTATCTTCAAGTTCTCCTGCAAGTTTTTCTATCTCACTTTCCATTTCAGCCAAAGCTTCTTTTACGATGTCTGAATCAGAACCATGCCTGTGCAAAACTCCATCCGGTTGATTCCAATACGCGTAAATGTATTTCCTCTCCGGCTTTTCGCAAAGCTTCTTAATGCTGTAGCAAATCTCTTGTATACTTATAAGATTTTTATCCCTGAAAGGTGCTACAAGATAAGCGTCGGTTCCCGCTTTTTTAATCTTCTCAATCACGTTTTCGTATGGTGTTAAAGTCCATGCAATATTGTAGTCGGCAGCCTGTTCTTTGGTACCTTGAATGCAGTTCGTAAATACCTCGACATTTTTATCTATCGCAGGATAATAATTATCCCATCCAAGCCATGCATGCTCGCAGGGCTGAAGTCCCGATAAAACCGATGTTGTCGCAGCAACAGTTGTCGAAAGAAATGTCGAATTGTAAATGCCTGCCAGATGTGTTCTAAAAGCACCGTCTTCTTTAAGTTCTTTTTCGATTGTCGATTTACCCATTCCGTCTAAAAGAATCACAACGACATTTTTGTATTCTTTATCAAGATATTTATCTGCCAGCGGTAATGTATCTCCCACGGTTTTCACACCGAAATATTTAAGAACCGAGTTTGGCAAATTTGATATGCAGTTTTTGAAATCCGGCCATACAAAACTTTCATTTTTTGTGACAACTTCAAGATCATCTCTGACATTTTTTACCGCTATCTGAAACTCGTCTTCGTAAATAATCTCGCCGGGGATTTCCTCAATCTCTGACTTAAACAAATCAACACCGTACTTTGACAGCATCTCCCTGTAAAACGACATCTGAGCATAAATCTCTTTGCCCTCTTCGGTGTCTTTAAACCATGTAATTGCACCGGCGGGATTGCCGTCATCGTAAATCGGAGGGACCGGAAGAACTTTCTCAAAGTATTCCCTGTTACGCCAATATTCTTTTATCTCTTCTTCGTTAAGGATTCCCGAGTCAACCAGTTTCCAGACTGCAGTAAAAATACCTCTGGGCTGCTTGGTAAGATATGCTTTTTCCGCTGTGTGTATTCTAAAATATTTCATACTTTTACCTCATAAAATTTTTTCCATGTATCCGCATGTAAATGGGAAGAAATCAAACTTCTTTGTGCCTGTGTGAATGAATCCAAGCTTTTCGTACCACTTGCGAAGTTTCACATTTTCTTCCACTATTCCGATTTCTATTTTATCTTTGCCGAAGGCTTTTACCTTTTCAAACGCATCATTAACAAGTTTTTCTCCGATACCCAAATGTCGGAATTCCGGAAGTACAGCGAGATTGTTAAGTTCAATATTTCCGTTTTCGGTAATGCCAAACGAATAATAGCCGACTACTTTCCCTTCGTGAAGATATACATACATCGGTCTTTTTTCGACCATCATCTGATATTTAAGTCTTGTATCATCAGTAGCGAATGCTGTAAATCTCGGAGCGTTTTCCCTGGTAAATCCCAGTTCGTCGGCTACGGTTTTAAAAGATGTTCTTATAACATTTACGCACTCCGAAATTTCGTCCATTTTCATTTCTCTGATGTAATCTTCTTTAATAATCCTGTCCATTCCCGTAGTCTCCCTTCGATTAAATTAATTATGTAAAAAAACCGCCTGCTTCGAAAAACAGGCGGTCATAAAACATTTAAAATTCTATCCGTTATTATTCTTCCCTGTAATTCGAATTATCACATACAATACCAAGACCATACACTGAATGAATGTGCATAGCAGCTTCGGTAGTATATGTATAATTGATTACAAATCTACGCATGAGAAGAATTCCTTTCGTAAAATATTGTGTTTAGATTACTACCCTCTTCCTTGATTGTCAACCGTTTTTTGCATATGAGAAATACGGGAATTTTTATCATCGTCCGAATCTTAAAAATCATCCGAGATAAGTTCAGCAAGATAATAAAGGAATGCGCATTCGTTTTCCTGCCAGATTCGAAGGCTCCTTCTTACCGGACATACGAGATATCCTTTTACCCGGCCCTCTTTCTTTACACTCGAAATCAACACCGACTCAAATCCGTTATCATTAAGTGTATTGAAAAACTTCGGAGAATGTTTTTTGACCATGTCGAGAGTATGCTCACAAAACAAATCTTCACCCATAATATTACAAAGATCCGATGCATCCTGACTGAAGCTTTTATCTACTGCAGAACGCATTATTCCGTCTTCTTTCACAAAGTACAAATCGTGCGCCTGCAATATCTCGGTTATCTGCGGCAGGGCTTTCAACAATTTGTTTTCTATACCTTTTTCTTTTTCGATATTTATTCGAAGCGTATGCATATTTGTAAATATGCCATTTTTTGCAAGCTTATGAATCTCTACGTCTTTATGCTTGTCTTCTTCGTATACGGTATAGCAGTTTCGGCCTCTCTTCTTTCCAAGATAGAGCATCTTGTCTATCAGTCCGAAGAGATCCTGGAAGTCATTCGCATCCTTAGGAAAAGTTGCGCATCCCGATG
>DFEM01000071.1 GCA_002369155.1 Lachnospiraceae bacterium UBA3802
AAGGGCAAGGTTGTTTCCATCAAGGAATTCGGTGCATTCGTTGAATTCGCACCCGGCAAAGAAGGAATGGTTCACATTTCCAAGATTGCAAAGCAGAGAATCGAGCATGTTGAGGATGTTTTAACCCTCGGCGATCAGGTAACCGTAATCTGTCTTGGCAAGGACAAGATGGGCAGAATGAGCTTCTCCATCAAGGACGTTCCTGCAGAACTTAGATAATTATATTAGTGATTATTATTCAAGAGCACTTTCCGTACGGAGAAGGTGCTCTTTTTTTGTTATTTAGTTGCATTTTGTTTTTTTTTTTTTTATAATATATTGGTCAAAAATGTGACAAAAACATTGGAAATTCAAGGTTCTTAAGAACCATAATCGAAATTTTTTCTTGAGGCGAAAGGAGCAGTATGTATTGTCGAAATTGTGGGAAAGAGTGTGCTGAGGGTACATCCTTCTGTCCTTCATGCGGTACACCAATCGGTAATGTTGTTACACAAAACAATAATCAGGCTGCACCGGTAAAGAAGAGCGGAAGTGTAAAGACGATTGTGGCTGTTGTTGCAATTTTGCTTGTCTTAGTCGGCGTTACGGGAGTATTGCTCAAAGTGTTCGTATTCCCGGGGGGCAAAAAAGATTCAGGAATTGTTTCAACCGATTCGGATATTCTGAAAGCAGAGGTTAAAACAGCAGACGGAGACAAAGCTGTGGAAAATGTCGGAAATAAGACCGGAGTAACCTATACTGAGCAAGATTATCAGAATGCGGTTGCTTTTGCCTGCGATTATGGCGGGGAATGGAAGGTAAAGAAGTATTACAGTCCGGATGACAAGAATTGGCATATTTATGATCTCGGAAAAAAGATGTACATTGTTGCTTACAACTTTTTAAATGATACTTCATACACCACAGGCGGATACAAGCAAAAAGTCGGTGAGAAAAAACTGATTAATAAAAACACCGGTAAGGTATTGGCACGTAAATCCGTTTATGAATATGTGCCGATGGAAATCCATGGTTCGCATGGAGTGGATAAAAAATACAATGCGCCTACCATAGTAATCACAACGGATATGGTTGATATGAGCGGAATGGGCGGACCTATGATTTCCCTGAAAAGATTCCGCGTGGAAACCATTGACGGAAAGAAATATCTGATTAACGATGATTGCGGTTTTGCGTTTTATTATGACGGGGATTATCTGGAATACTGCGAACCGGATGCATACGGATATTATCAGGGATTTTATGCATTTAATATGACGGACAGTCTTGTAAATATAACAGCCATTTATGACAGTTACGAATCGTATTAAGGAGGAGAATTATGTTTTGCAGTCATTGTGGAAAGCAGGTGGAAGAGGGAACAGCTTTTTGCTCTAATTGCGGGCATCCGGTTACCGGTTCTTTGCCGGTTGCATCAAACAACACTCAGCCTGTGCAAACCAATCAGCCGAAAAAGAAAATCAATGCGACAATACCGATTATTCTCGGAATTGCCGTGGTTTTTATTGTTGCACTGGTTATCATTCTGGTGAAACTGACCAAAAAGGATGAAATTGTCGTTCCTGAAAACATGGTAAAAGAGGAAAAATCCAATGCCGGACCTTATGCCGGTGCAAATATGCACGTAGGCGACACCGTGGTATTCGGCAGTTACGAACAGGATAATGATAAATCAAACGGCACTGAACCCATTGAATGGATTGTGCTTGATGAGAAGGGCGGACGGTATCTGCTTCTTTCAAAATATGTTTTGGACGGCCAAAAATGGGATGACAGCATGTCTGACAATACGATTGCGGCAAATGCAACAGGCATGGATGATCATGGTGTGATTACCTGGGAGAAATGTTCCGTAAGAAGATGGCTGAATGGGTCTTTTTATAATGAGGCTTTCAGCGATGAGGATAAAAACCATATTGCCCAAGTGACAAACACAAATCCCAGTCTGGATGAAATAGACGGAATGGAATATGGCGGACAGCTGAATGTGTGGAAAGCAGGAGCGGATACGCAGGATACGGTATTTTTGTTGAGTCTGGAAGAGTATATCAGGTATTTTCATCCGACCAAGATTGGCTACGGACCCTATACGAATGATATTTTGAATGAATATACTGCACCGGGTGCCATGGCTTCTCCAACGAAGTATGTACAAAAAAACGAATTAACAGTTTGTTCAAGCACATTTGATTATTCGACCTGGAATGGTAATAAGGTTCAAAGCCCGGAAGCGGAAGAAAGCTACAATCAAATTGAGGATATTTATAAAGATAACGGCTATCTTGCAGCCTGGTTTTTAAGGACTCCGGGTGGATCTTATACTCCGGGATCGACAGCAAATGATACGGTTTTGATGGTTTGGCCGAATTATATTTCCTTAAGAAATTATGGCAAATCCAGTCTGATTGGTATTCGTCCTGCAGTATGGGTTTCGTTCTAAGGAGGAGAGAAGATGTTTTGTACGAAATGCGGAAAAGAAATCAGTAATGATACGAAATTCTGTCCTTTTTGCGGGACAGCGACTTCCGGCGGGAACATGCTTCAGAATAATCTTGCAGCAAATGTGCAACCTGCAGAAACGAAATCATCGGGTACAAACCTGAAACTGATTCTGATTGCGGTAAATGTGCTACTGGTTCTTTTAATTGTTGTAGTTGTCATTGTGATTAAGTCACGTTCCGGGAACTCTGTGCCGAATGAAAGAGTAGAAGCAGAAGAGACCATTGACAATCCGGATTCGGATTCCTATTTTGGCGACCAAAGACCCAGAGTGGGAAAGATAATTACATTCGGTGAATATGAACAGGACGGAAATACGGCAAACGGTAAAGAGCCGATCGAGTGGATTGTTTTGGACAAATCCGGAGGCAATACATATCTTTTGCTGAGTCTTTATGTTTTGGATAGCGCAAAATGGAGTGACGGAACGGAAAAAGGTTCCGGAGCACTGAAAGAAAGGGGATCCATTACCTATGAAGACAGTTCCATCAGAACTTTTTTAAATGAAAAATTCTCTCCGGCAGCTTTTGGTGACGAGGAATTAAAATATATTCTTCCGGTATCTTTCAGAGAAGAAGATATCGCAGTCGAGAAAGGCAATTCCTATGCCACGGATCTGGCATTCCTGATTGATGGGGAAACATTGAATACACTGGCTTCCAGCAATACCAATCT
>DFEM01000126.1 GCA_002369155.1 Lachnospiraceae bacterium UBA3802
GTAGCGAGAGGGGGACTCGAACCCTCAACCTTCCGGGTATGAACCGGATGCTCTAGCCAGTTGAGCCATCTCGCCAAAACAACTGCCTATTTAATATACAAAATCATCAAACAAATGTCAAGGATTTTTTAATATCAAAGGCAATTATTTAAATTTACGCAAAATCGCATGTTAAGACGATTACATTCTTTCGGGTGCTTCAAATCCGAGGCATTGCATACAGTCTTCGCATATGCCGAGTGTAAGTTTAAGCAATGCTATGTAACTCTTCTTTGTCTCCTCGTTTTCTTCCGCAATAATCTTGGTTTCATGATAGAACGAATTGAATACATTTGCGAGATCGTAAAGATATGCGCAGATTCGGTGAGGCGCAAGTTCTTCAAATGCCCCTTCCATCATTTCATTATATCCGGTTATCTTCATCAAAAGAATCTTATGCGAAGCATTGGAAACGTTTGCAGTAATTTTGCACTCGTCGGGATTTCCGCCGTTTTCGGCAAACTTCTTAAGAATGGATTTGATTCTGACAACAGTATAAAGAAGATAAGGACCCGTATCGCCTTCAAACGACATAAATCTTTCCGTATCAAAGATATAATCCTTGGAAGCCTGATTGGACAAATCTCCGTACTTAATCGCCGATAAAGCTACCGTCTTAGATACGCTCCTTGCCTCTTCTTCGCTCATCTCTCTTCCCGTGGAGATCTTTTCATACATTTTTTCGTTAATATCGTTAATGAGATATTCAAGTCTCATTACACCGCCGTCTCTTGTCTTAAAAGGCTTACCGTCTTTTCCGTTAACGGTACCGAAACCGATATGAACAAGTTTTGTCTTGGGATCGCAAAGACCTGTTTTCTTAGCGCATCTGAATACCTGCTCAAAATAGAGTTCCTGTCTCTTATCGGTAAGATATATGATGGAGTCGGGATTGTATTCCCTTTTTCTTTCCATAATGGTTGCAAGATCGGTTGTATTATATAAAGAAGCTCCGTCTGATTTAAGAATCATGCAGGGAGGAATTTCTTTTGTATCCGTATCTTCCTTGACGTCAACTACCAAAGCACCTTCGCTTAAATGAGCATATCCGCCCTTCTTTAAGTAATCAACCATACCCGGTATAACATCATGAACATCGGATTCGCCCTTCCAAAGATCGAATTCAACATTAAGATTGTCATAATTTTTCTTCAAATCCGCAACGGAAACATTGATTATATGCTTCCATAGAGCACGGTATCCTCTTACTCCGTCCTGAAGTTTCTTGGTACAAGCCATTGCTTCGTCTTTAAATGCGGCATCTTCCTTTGATCTTGCAGAAGCTTTGGGATAAATCTCTTCAAGATCCGAAACGGTAAAAGGTGCTTCTTTGGGATATTCGCCTTCATAAGAATCATCAAAATATACCATATCCTGATGTTCTTCCTTAAATGCAGCAATTACAAGACCCATCTGAAGACCCCAGTCTCCAAGATGAATATCGCCGATGGCTTCATGTCCCATGTAACGGATAATGCGTTTAATGCTCTCGCCGATTACGGCACTTCTTAAATGTCCGACATGCAAAGGCTTGGCAACATTGGGTCCGCCGTAATCAACCATGAATCTTTTCTTTTCTGCAGGCTCTTCCACTCCGTATTTATTCGCTGAGTTCATTTCGATTACAAATTCCGTAAGGAATTCATCGCTTACATTCAGATTGATAAATCCGGGAGGGCAAACCTCTATGGACGAAAATGCTTTTGAATCTTTTAACTTTTCGGCAACTTCGTTTGCTATCACAATCGGAGCTTTTTTATAAATCTTGGCTCCTGCCATTGCACCGTTGCACTGATATTCACAAAGATCCGGTCTGTTGGATATACCGACTTTTCCGAGATTCTCATCATATCCCGCTTCCTTAAAAGCGATTGCTGTTTCTTTGCTTAATTTCTCCAAAAACTTTTCCAATTTAATTCTCCGTTTCTGTTTTATTTTTTAGAAAAAATGCATCCGCAATAGTTTTGTCTGTAAAGATTGAATTCCTTTGACAATTCTATAGACATTTTATATCCGTTTTTCTTTTTAAAATCCGATGGAAGATATGAAATACCGACTTCTTTTGCTATTCTCTCTCCCGTTTGGTTAATCAGATTTGCATCCTTTAAAGGACTTAATGTAAGCGTCGTTGCAAAGAAATCATATCCGAGTTCTTTGGCTTTCAATGCTGTTTTCCTGAGTCTTAAGTCAAAGCATATTGCGCATCTTTCGCCGCTTTCGGGGCATTTCTCATACCCTTTGGTTTTTTCGAAAAACAATTCGTTCTCATACGGAGCATCTAGAATTTCGATGTTGTAGTTGACATAATTATTCGTTATGTAAACATGTTGATTTTCTTTTTCCAATTTTATATCCGGATTGGAATTATAAATATCAACAAGTCTTTTTAATTCCGAATAACGAAACTCCCATTCATCCTTTAAAGATATATTGGGATTATAATAGTAAACACCGAGACTTGCAACTTCTTTTAACGCAAGCAAACAGAAACTGCTGCACGGAGCGCAGCAGCTGTGTAAAAGAATTTTCGGATTGTCAAAACCCGAAATTGCTTCATTCATTTGTTTGATGTAATAATCGGAAGGAAGGCCCAAACTCATATTCTATTTCTTTATAACGCAATATTTCTCAATAAATTCATCTACCGGCATGGGTTTTCCGTAATAATATCCCTGAACGGCATGACAGCCGAATCCCTTTAACATTTCAACCTGTTCTTTTGTTTCAACACCTTCGCAGATAACATCAATGTTAAGCTCGGTAGCCATTTCGAAAATTTTTCTAAGGATTATGGTACTTGCATTTGATGTAATTGTCTCATCGAAAAATTCCTTATCAATCTTCAATATGTCAAAAGGAACATCTTTCAAAATATTCAGTGATGAATAACCGCTTCCGAAATCATCCATTGCAAGTTCAAGACCGAGTTTCTTTAACTGGTTGATAACCTCTACCATCTTCTCTCTTTGATCGAAGAATAAGTTTTCTGTAATCTCAAGCTGAATCAAAGAAACATCCGTATCGTATCTTTTTATTATCTTTTCGACATTCTTTACGTAATCAGGGTTATTGATAAGAACTCTTGACTGGTTAACGCTGATGGGGAAGAATCTGTATTCTCTCGATTCTTTTCTCATTTCCTTCATCTTGATGCAAAGCTGTTCAAGCATGTAAAAATCAAGATTTTCAATAAATCCGTTGGATTCGAAAATCGGAATAAAATCCGAAGGATACACCATTGAACCATCGTTTTTAATCCATCTGACAAGTGCTTCTCCGCCGAGGCACTCGTCTTTTTTCGTATCCCATTTAGGCTGAATAAATACACGAAATTCGCCTTTTTTAAGAGAGTTCTCCATTTCGGATTCAATGGCATCGACTTTTCTCATATTCGAAATGATATTGTCGGAATATGTGGCCGTAAATACATTGGCGGTAATGTCAATGGATTTTCTGGCTGCGTTCGCTCTGTCAATCATCAAATCGATATTTGAATCTTCTTTACGAATCTGATACATGCCGACTTTAAGACGTATGGGATATCTTATCTGGGCTTCGTTTGCTTCATCGGCGATACCTTTCAGATACCTCATGTATTTTTCTTCGTATTCCATATCGTTTACTACCAGTGCTACGAACTGGTCGGAATTGACTCTTACGCAGAGTTCTTTCTTTTTATCAAATACCTTTTCAAATTCTTTGATTGTAGCCATCAGAATCTTGTCGGCTCTCTCATGACCATAGGACTCGTTGATATATCTGAAATTCATGATATCGAATCGAAGCATCAGATAAGGAGTTTCTTTGTGGGCATGAATAATGTCGGAAGCATTTCTTCTGAAATAATTGTAATTGTATCCCCCTGTAACTTCATCAATATAAGCAAGCTTAACGATAAGGTCATTTGATTCGTTAAGGGTAATCCACACATAGAAAATCAGAACTATCATTACGAGCACCATAAAAAGGCATATAAGAAAACTTCTTGTGGTAACGGGATTGATATTCGAATTAACTATGGCAGGATCGAAATAATACAGATAATACAAATCATGAGTATTAAGAAGCGAACCGGTAAATACCATCGCGTTGTCACCCGATTCAACTTCAAGTTTCGAAGAATAATTAACCTTGGTAAATATATTCTTCTTTAATGCATTGAGCTGATTCTGCGCTCTGTTCGACTTCGAACTGATGGCAAACAAAGCATCATATATATTATCCGCGTTTTTAAAATAATCTTTATAGGATTCCGTTGAAGCTACAACGCTTCCGTTGCCCTCTATTACAATAAAGCATCCGGTTTTATTTAAATAATCAAAAGTTTCTTCATTAAGAGTCTTTGAAAGATCTCTTGTGACCAGAAGATAATATGTATTGCCTTCATCATCCTTTAAGTTTTTAACACCCATGATTGAATCAACCATATAGGACTCATTAAAATAATTCTTGGCGGGAAGGCAGACGAAATTGTCCGTATAATAATAAGATGATATTTTCGAGAGCGAATCATAAATATCACCTCTGTATTCGTTTCCTTCGCCGCTTGCCAATACACCGTTCGGAGCCATGTAAAAGAAAGAATATCCTTGAACATATTCTTCCTCTGCCAGAATATTTTCGTTTATTTGTTCGTTAAGATAAGCGCCTTCCATTACTTTTTCAAAGGCATTCATAACGTTTCTCAAAGCAAAAACCTGACTGTCGATTTCAGAGACCGCAGTCTGCACATGACCCTCATAAACTTTTATTGTATTTTTCTGGAAAAAATTTTTGATATCAAAGACATGTAAAAAAGTCGCGCTCACGCAGATAATTACTACACTGAGTGCGATTCGAAGAATTAAAGATATGCTTTTATCGGAGCCAAAATTCTTTTTCATTTCATATCCGTTTCTTGTTAATTTCAATGATATCACAATCTTTGTCCATCTTCAAATAGTATTGATAAAAACCCCCCTTTTTAGTAAAATATTTTTTATAAATTTTGAGGAGAAATACAAATGAGTCAATCACCCGAAACAATTGTAAAAATGAAGGAAACCATTAAAACGGCCATCCACGGAAAAGACGATGTTATCGACATGGTTTTATGTGCTATTTTTGCCAAAGGACATATACTTTTGGAAGATATTCCGGGCGTAGGTAAAACAACACTCGTTACCGCCCTTGCAAAAGTAATGAATCTCGATTACAAGAGAATGCAGTTTACCCCTGACGTACTTCCGAGCGACGTATCCGGTTTTACAATGTTTGACAAAACAAAGAACGAATTCACTTTTAAGGAAGGTGCCGTATATACCAACCTTTTCCTTGCAGACGAAATTAACCGTACTTCACCAAAGACCCAGTCGGCTCTCCTTGAAGTAATGGAGGAAGGACATGCCACGGTAGACGGTGTAACAAGAAACCTACCCACGCCTTTTATGGTAATAGCGACTCAGAATCCGATTGGTGCTTCCGGAACTCAAAAGCTTCCCGAATCGCAGCTTGACAGATTTATGGTTCGTCTTTCGATGGGATATCCTTCTCACGAATCTGCAGTTACGATTCTTAAAGGAGATTCACACAAAACAATCGAAAAAATGGAAAGAATCATTTCCAGAGAAGATATACTGAATTATCAAAATGAAGTTGAAAATGTTAAGATTAAAGACTCGCTCTACGATTATGCCGTTTCGTTGACAGAAGCTACAAGAAATACAGATACATTTTCACTCGGTCTCTCACCCAGAGGCAGCATCGCTTTAATCAGAATGACTAAAGCTCATGCATTTTTAAGCGGACGCGATTACGTAATTCCCGAAGATTTTAAGGCTGTATTCTACGCAATCGGAAACCACCGCGTCATCCTTTCAACAAAAGCAAAAGCATGCGGAATGAATACCGAAAGCGCTCTTGATTTGGCTTTCGATTCCGTAAAGGTTCCTTAATGAAAATAAATATATTTACATTTATAATTTATATTTTGGCAATAGCGGCACTATCGGCATTTGCACTGATTTACGAACAACCCGCCATAGTGCTTTTTATTTTAATGCTTCTTGCCCTTTTACCTTTGTCTTTATCGATTTTCCTATATGCAAATTCCAAATACGATTTCACACTTTCGTATAAAACACCTTTTGTTGAAGAGCCCAACTCTCCCGTTTTCCTGCTCGAATATAAAAACTCTTCACGTTTTCCCTTATTTTCATGCGATGTATATTTCACTGCCGACAACAGGTATTATCCCAACGATATAACTCATAAGCTTTCCATACCGTTAACTCAGAAAAAAAATTCATTTTCTGTCCCTATTGAATCCTTTGATATCGGTCTTGTCAGCATGCATGTCACAAAAATAGTCTTTCAGGATTATCTTTCATTATTCAGAAAAGAGGTTGACATAACGCTTGATGCATCGGTCCCCGTGCTTCCAAAAGAAAGAAATATCGGAGATTTTCCTCCTGCCGTTCCAAAGGACGGTCCTGACGAATTTACCGAATCGGAAAACATAGGTAATATTTCGAGCGATGTAAAAGAAATAAGAGAATACCATCCCGGAGACAGACTTCAGAGAATCCATTGGAAACTTTCGGCAAAGCTCGATGATCTTTTCGTAAAAGAAATGGCTCATACATCATCTCTTGCCATTATCCTTATACCCGAACTTAATAAAAACAAGATTCACGATACCGCACAGTCTCTGCTTTCATGCATCAAAGTCATGTATGAAAAGAAAGAACGATTTGAACTTTGCATATACAACAACAATGCCACGGATTACAGTTTCTTCACTGTTACAAATGAGGAAGAAATGATTGAAGCAATGGTAAATTTCTATTGTCAGCCTTTATACGACGGCGAGGATAATGCTTTAAACACATATCTTAATTCATCAGGAAAAATTGCCACAGTCATCCATATAGTCGGAAAGAAAATCCTTATCGGAGAATAATAATGCTTTCGTTTTTGGACAAACTTATTTACAAAAAAGAAATATCCGATAACCGTATCGTAGTCGGGGAAATCTCCCAGGAAAAAAGAAGCAGCAGATTTCTGCTTTGTTTCTTTAAGGGACTTCTTATTTTTATTGCCACATACTGTTCAATATGCGGTCTTCTTGACGCGTTCGAAATCCCGTACGCCAAAGTTTTTTTGATTGCCGGATTTGCTATCTTTTCATTTTTTGTTGCATTCCTTTATTACAATAAAATTCTTTTTTACGCCGGTTATATAATATTGTTTATCGCCTTCACCGTTGAACTTGCAAGGTATTACCTTCCGGCCAACTCCGGTTTCCAGGCGGCATTAAACATAATTGCCAATGAATATTCCGATTATTTTGCGCTTTCTACAATCCGTGAAGGTTTCGAAACCATTGCCAACAGGTATTTTACCGTAACCGTTGCAGCTCTTTTCCTCGGAGCCTTTACCGCAATTCTTTTAAACGTAACCATCTCCGGATACATGAACGCTTTCGAAACCGCTCTGGTTACTTTTCCTTACATAGAAATTGCACTTTTCATTCATAAAATACCGTCACCTTTATATCTTTTCGGATTGCTTTTTGTTTACACAACTGTAATATTCCTTCAGTTTTCAAAACATTCCAGAATGCAGGTCAAGGGAAAACGAACTCATGAATTTATAAGGCTTAAAAGGAAAAAAGAAGACAGTTATGCATATCAGGCAGACACCAGAATATTCTTATATTCATTCGCCGTTTCTTTTGCAGGTGCGGCATTGTTCATTATTGTTCTCAATGCCCCTCTTAATATGCCTATATCCAAAATAGCCGGTAACCCGATTCACAAACAGACACAGGAATTTGTCAAAATGTATGTACAATCCGGTTATACTGCATTTTTTGACCGTTATAACACAAAAGGCGGTCTTTCCGGAGGAAGACTCGGCGGTGTCAGCCAGGTAAGACCTGATTTCGAAACAGATTTGGAAGTGACCTTTGTACCCATAAGTTACGATACTGTTTATCTAAAGGCATTTACCGGAAGCAATTACCTGGCATCGGGATGGTACGGAAATACAATTGATTTTACGGATCTTGAAAATCAAAGAAACAACGATTTCGGGAATACAGCCAAAATACATATAGAAAATATTGACGCGGACGCAAGATTCAATTATCTGCCGTATTTTTCCGATTCAAGCAAAATTGAACACCCTTCCTCTTCAAAAAACATTTACGAAATCACATATAAACCAGCTCTTAGTGAAAATGATTATAAAGGTTACAAGGAAGATACCCTCATCGAAGATGAAGAATATTACGAATATGTATACGGTACATGTCTCGAAGTCCCCGAAGCCCTTAAAGAGACTTTGGACGATACTCTTTCGCAAATAACTGTACAAAGGAAAGAAAACGAAAATGAATACCGTATTTCATGTGCAAAAGGAATATATTCTTATTTCGCAAATAATTTCGTTTATACAATGTCACCCGGAAGCACTCCATTGAAAAGAGATTTTGTCGAATACTTCCTCAATACCCAAAAAAGAGGTTTCTGCGCTCATTTTGCAAGTGCTACCACTCTTCTGCTTCGAGAAATGGGTATTCCCGCAAGATATTGCGAAGGCTACTGTATCCCCGCCTCTTTGGTTTATGAAAATGCCGTATTAACGGAAAATGATTACAATGAATGGTATCAGGGCGAGAAAGCCATTGAAATCGAATCCGTAGTCAAAGTTCCTGTCAACGATTCATACGCTCACGCCTGGGTTGAAATATATCTTGAAGGATACGGATTTGTTCCTTTCGAAGCCACCATACCTTCTTTTGAAGATGAATACAGCACAGGCTTTAATTTCCTTAATATCAATTGGGGCGCACTCACATCTAACACTTTAAATATCGAGAATTTTGCTGATAACGGCGGAAATAACAATGCCAATTCAGAAGGCGGTTTCAGATTGGGCGCACTGTTGGATGTATTTGATTTCAATACAGCAAGCGTTAAGGCTACACTACTCAGAATTCTTTTAATATTTATTACCGTACCGAGCGTTTATTTCCTCGTAAGATATATAATCATTAAGATAAAACTGTCGATTTACAAAAAAAATAATGACGAATATCGTCTTGTAATATATGAATATTCGCGACTTTCTGCTATGCTTAAGAGGAAGAAGTTTTTAAAGAAAAAGAACCCTCTTCCGAAAGATGTAAAAGAAGCTTACGATTTGTATATAGCATATTACAACAACACTCATAAAAAACAAAAAGAAATCGACACCGAAAAACTATTCGAATACTATGAGAGAATCATGTATTCCTAGGAAGGAGGTATTATGGCTTCCAAAAAGAAAAAAAATCCGAATTACCTGCCTTTTATCATTGTTACCGTTTTGATTGTAATTACGGCAATCTCCGTCTCGGTAATATCAAAGCTTTCAAACAAAGTTCCCAAAAACCCTGCCGGCACCGTAGGCAATACTGCAGGCAACATTTACAACATGGGCCTTTTTTGCGAGGATGACGGCAAAGTATATTTTGCAAATTCCTACGATCAGGGTTCTTTATATGTAATGAATGAAGACGAAAGCGAAATGAAGAAGCTTCTCTCCGCAAAAGTCGAATTCATCAACGCCGGAGGAAATTATCTGTATTATTATATGGCAGACTCCACCACCTCAACCGGTCTCGGCTTTTTAAGAAGAGTCATGGGTATTTACAGATGCAAGAAAAACGGAAAAGGCGGCAACACTTTAAGCCGTGATCCTTCTCTTGAAATGATTCTTATCAACAATGACATCTATTATATGGATTACAATAAAGTTAAAGGTGTTCATTTAAGCAAAATAAGCACGGACGGTAAAAACGTCTCGGATATATCCGATTCAATCATTAATCCTTCCGGCGTATACGGAGATGTTATCTATTTTACGAACACCGAAAACAATCATTTTCTTATGGTTCTGGATACGGTAAATGATTCAATAAGCGAGTATGTAAGAATCAACATGTGGAATCCGATAAGAGTCGGTAATTATATCTATTATATGGATATAGACAACGATTACAGACTTTGCAGATATTCCGTTAAAGATGAAGACGTACAGGTTTTGACAAACGACAGAATCGATTGCTTCAATCTGAATACGGATTATATTTACTATCAGAAAAACGATATGGAAGAGCCCTGTTTGAAGAGAATGGCAATTGACGGTTCAAGCGAAGAAATCATAATGGGCGGTAACTTTACAGCCATCAATTTAACCGACAGATATGTTTACTTTAAGCCTTTCTCAGATGAGACTGTAACATATAAAACTCCTGCTTTCGGAAGCATCAATGTTACCGAATTCGATGCAGCAAAGGAAGCAGCATTAAATAATTAAAGAAGGGGGTACTGATATGGATAAGATAATCATCAAAGGTCTTGAAATTTTTGCACATCACGGTGTATACGATCAGGAAAAAACCAAAGGTCAGAGATTCATAATTAACGGTGAATTCAATACCGACACGATAACCGCAGGAATGAGCGATGATATCGAAGATACCCTCGATTATGCAAAAATATGCGATTATATCAAAGATTATATGGTATTAAATCAGGTAAATCTTTTGGAGACTCTTGTAAATGAACTGTCAAGAAAACTGCTTTTGACTTTCGATAAGATTTCTTCTCTCTCACTCGAAATCTGCAAACCCGATGCTCCGATACCCGCAAAGTTCGAAAACGTATCCATAAAAGTCGAACGTTCGAGACATACAGCTTACATTTCGGTCGGATCAAACATGGGAGACAGGGAAGATTACATCAATAATGCAATTGACAATCTTTCGCTGGATGAAAACATCAAAGTACTGGCTGTTTCCGATTTAATCGAAACCAAACCCTACGGCGTTGTTAAACAGGATGATTTTATAAATGCCGTATTCAAAATTGAAACTCTCTACTCTCCCATAGAACTTCTTTCAAGGCTTCATATAGAAGAAAGTTCGGCAGGAAGAGAAAGAAAGATTCACTGGGGTCCGAGAACTCTTGATTTGGATATCATCTTCTACGATAGTTTAATTATGTCAACCGATAATCTTATAATTCCACATGTGGATATGCAAAACAGAATGTTTGTACTTAAGCCTCTTTGCGACATCGATCCTTATGTAATCCATCCCAGATTCAATCTTACAGCCAAAGAGATGTTATGTAACCTCGAAGCCAAAGAATAATCTCTTTTTTACTTAATTCAAATAAATTCTAACTACAAAAATACCGGCAGGAATTTCCTGTCGGTATTTTATAGATTTACAACTTATTTATGCATTTAAAATAGCTTCGGTCATCCTTATGGCTCTTACATTTTCTCTAACATCATGAACACGTACAAAATTAACTCCCTTCATACATGCCACTACAGTTGTCGCAATGGTTCCTTCCACTCTCTCGAAAATGGGAAGATCAAGTGTAAGGCCGATAACGGATTTACGGCTTGTACCCATTAGAATCGGACAACCGAGATCTTTTAAGTCATCTATATAATGAATTATGCTTAAATTCTGTTCGTACGTCTTTCCGAACCCTATTCCGGGATCAAGAATAATTTTATCGATGCTGATGCCCCTCATCAATGCCCTGTCAAGGTAACTTCCAAGGTCCGAAAGCACATCTTTTCTGAAATTATCATAAACGGCATTTTTTCTGTTATGCATCAATACACACACAACATCGGTTCCGTTCATAACTTCTGCCATATCATCGATATTCTGCAAAGCCCAGATATCATTGACCATATCACAGCCGATTTTAATGGCTTCTTTTGCAACTTCGGAATTGTAAGTATCTATCGAAACCGGAACATCAAGTTTTTTCTTAATCTCCTCGATTACGGGCATTACTCTCTCAATCTGCTCGGCCGCACTTACGGGAGTATATCCCGGTCTGGTTGATTCGCCGCCGACATCAATTATATCCGCTCCGTCATTAACCATCTGGACGGCTCTTTTTAATGCCGCTTCGGTATTAAGATACATGCCTCCGTCCGAAAAAGAATCGGGAGTAACATTTAAAATACCCATAACATAAGTATGGTTATTTAAATCGAATAATCTGTTGCCGATTTTTATTTCGCTCATTGTAACCCCTCTCTGAACTTTTGATTAAATCCTTAAAAGATCAAAAAATCTGTTTTTGTATTCCTCTTTTTCAAATAATCCTCTGCAGGACATGGTAACCGTTTTGCTGCCGGGTTTCTTGATGCCACGCATGGTCATGCACATGTGTTCCGCTTCAATTACCACCATAACACCCTTTGCATTCAGTTCACTGAAAATGCTGTCTGCAACTTCATCGGTCAGTTTTTCCTGAATCTGAAGTCTTCTTGCATATACTTCAAGCGTTCTTGCAAGCTTTGAAATTCCGACCACTTCGTTGTTTGGAATATATGCTATATGAGCAACTCCGTAAAAAGGCATCATATGATGTTCGCAGGTTGAATAGAAAACAATATTTTTTTCAAGAACTATATCATTGTTGTCTACATGAAATCTCTTGGACAAATGCGTTGATGCATCATCCTCGTATCCGGCAAATATTTCCGTATACATTCTGGCGATTCGATCCGGAGTATCCTTTAATCCTTCTCTGTCAATATCTTCGCCGATTCCTTCAAGAAGGAGTTTGACTCCTTCTTTTATCTTTTTCTCATCAATCATTTCAGTCTCTTCTTTCAGCTGTATTTTTAAACCGATTATTCGGATAAAATCAAATCTCTGAATTCACCCATAAACGAGAGCGAACCGAAAATAAGTATCACATCTTTTTTATCGGATAACAATTCGGCAATTTCAAGAGCCTCACAGTAAGAATCCGATGCCGTTACGTTTTCATTGTAATCTTTAATAATTTTTCCGAGTTCAAAAGCGTTAAGTGCTCTTTTGGAATCCTTTGGTGTAACGGTAACAATGGCTTTTGCTTTCGAAGCGTATTTTTCTGCCACTTCTTCATATGCCTTGTCTTTGTACATTCCCATTATATATATGAGATTTCGATTTGTAAAATACATATTAATGTTCTCAAAAAGGACTCTTACGGCATCAATATTATGAGCACCGTCAAGAATATATGTATTCTTTTTCTCTATAATTTCAAATCTTGCAGGCCAAAAAGCATTTTCAAAAGCGGACAAAACTGCTTTGTCTTTAATGCAATAACCTTCTTTTTTTAATATATCCAAAGCATCAAGTACGCATATGGCATTGTCTGTCTGATTAAAACCAAGTAGCGATAATTTCAGGTTATTGTATCCTTTATAAGATATATCCCATACAATCTTTTTGTCTGTTTTCCCTTTTTTGAATTTCGCCTCTTTTTTGCTGCTTTTTATAATGTATAAATCTTTCTTATCCGAAATGAATTTGTCAAATAATTCTTCCACCTCTACAGTTTGAGGAGAAAGAACGACATTTTTCGACCCTTCTTTGATAATTCCGAATTTATGTAAACTAATATCTTTTAAAGATTCCCCTAAAAAATTAGTATGATCAATACTGATTGAAGTAATTATGTCAACCAAACTTTTATTTATGGCATTGGTCGCATCAAGTTTTCCGCCCATGCCGCATTCCAGAATCACTATACCGCATCCGTTCTTTTTAAATATTAAAAGAGATAATACGAATTCGATTTCAAAAGCTGTGGCTTTGAGATTTTTATTCTCGACAATCTCTATTATTTCAGTCAGTTTTTCTGCCCAGACGGTCTTTGGAACCATTTTGCCGTTAACAAGAATTATTTCTCTCTCGTCAATAACCGCAGGAGATAAAAATCTTCCGACCTTTATTCTGCTTTTCGAAAGGACGCTCTCCAAAAGATATCCGACGCTTCCTTTACCGTTGGTACCGGCAATGTGAATAATTGGAAACAGATCGTCAGGTCTTTCAAATTCATCAAGAAGTCTGTTTACTTCCAAAAGTCCCGGAACGCTGCCCATGCTTTTTCTTCTGTTTTCAAGCCATTCCCTGCACTCTTCGTACTTCATCAGTCAAGCCTCTTATATATCCAAAAAATAAAGGCAGGTATTACCTGCCTTATATTAAGCAGGAACCCCTGCCCGTTCTAACAGTCATCTGCTATGTCATCGACATCATTCGCTCCTATATTAAGCGTATTTAATGTCCTTCTCTTAAGTCTCGCTTCCTCGGAATATTTGAGAATAAAATCCTTTGTTTCTTTGGAATTCTTTATATTGTGTAAATACAATTTCGGATGAGTGGTATCACCTGTATAGCAAACGACACATCCCAATCCGAAAAGTCTTTGCATGAAATTTCTTGTAAGTTCGACATCCTGTATTTTATACATATAACAGTCATCTTCAACTTTCGTAAAGAGACCGGATTCAATGGTAAGAATGTCTTTCTTAACAATATATTTTGTAAATGTAAAAGGAAGTCCGAAAAGAGCCCAGCGCTTTTTTTCAACCACCTGTACATTATCATCGTTGTCAAATTGATTTTCCATTTTAATCTCCGATTAATTATCTGGACACCTTGAAAGAAGCCCATGAATACTGCTGCATATACTCTCCCATATAAGCTTTGATTGCGGAAGATTTGCCTTTTTCAAAATCATATCTGTCGCATTTTACCTTATCGGGATTAATAGCATAATAATTTCTCTTCTTAACAACAATATCTCCGATTCCGGCTTCATTCAATGATCTTGTCATCTCACGGTAAATCTTGTTGATATAGTCTTCAACCCTTCTGTCATATTCCTGATCGGGGAAAAGAATGGATGCTATTTCTTTCTTTGTTACGCCGGCACCTTTTCTGTCAATAAGATATGCAAGCAATTCTTTGGATCTTGTTCTTTTGAATACAATGGAATCGCCTTTTGCATAAACATCGAAGTTTCCGAAAGTTTTAACATAAACATCGTATGTGTTTTTGTCTTCTTCAACCGGATTACGAAGATTTCTCATCTCTTCGGCAATCTTTACGGCGGTAACGGGTTTTAATACATAACCGCTGGCACGAACTTCGAAAGCATTCTTTGTATATTCGGAGTATCCGGTAACAAATACAATATTTATCTTGGGATTGAATTTCTTTGCTTCATAAGCAAGTTCAATTCCGTTAATGTCACGCATTTCAATATCGAAAAAGCAAACATCGCAACTGTTCTCGGCAATGTAATCAAGTACATCTCTTCCGTTACGAAATGAAATAACTTCTGCAGTAGGTTCGGCTTCTTTTATGGCATCAACCAGAACCTCCAAAGCAATGATTTCATCATCAGCAGCAATAATCTTCATCGGTAAAAATCTCCTAACATTATTTATCTTTAATTATGCCCCATCGCTATAATTTTACTACATTTGTGTCTTGATTTCAATTATTTGAAGTGGTATCATAGGAAAAATGATTTTTATAGGAGAATATATATGCGTCATTTAATGAGTCCTTTGGATTTTTCGGTCGAAGAACTCGACAGACTGTTTGATTTGGCGAACGACATCGAAAAAAACAGAGAAAAATACTCTCACGCCTGCGTAGGTAAAAAACTCGCCACTTGTTTCTATGAACCAAGTACACGAACAAGACTCAGTTTCGAGTCAGCAATGTTATCTCTCGGAGGTAACGTCCTCGGCTTCTCCGATGCCAATTCTTCTTCGGCAGCAAAAGGAGAAAGCGTTTCCGATACAATTCGTATGATTTCCTGTTACGCCGATATATGTGCAATGAGACATCCCAAGGAAGGTGCTCCGATGGTAGCTTCCACTCATTCAAGAATTCCCGTTATCAATGCGGGCGACGGCGGACATCAGCACCCCACTCAGACATTAACAGATCTTTTAACCATTCGTTCTCTCAAAGGACGTTTAAACAATTTCACCATCGGACTTTGCGGTGACCTTAAATTCGGTCGTACCGTTCATTCTTTAATCAATGCTTTATCCAGATATGACAATATAACATTCATATTCGTTTCACCCGAGGAATTAAGAATCCCCGAATACATAACGGATAACCTTAAAGAGAAAAACATCCCTTACGAAGAAGTTATTTCTCTCGAAGAAGTAATGCCCAAACTCGATCTTTTATACATGACCAGAGTTCAGAGAGAAAGATTCTTCAACGAGGAAGATTACGTAAGATTAAAAGACTTCTATATACTCAATAAAGAAAAGATGGCCCTTGCAAAAAAAGACATGCTCGTACTCCATCCTCTCCCCAGAGTAAATGAAATTTCCGTTGAAGTCGACGATGACGAAAGAGCCGTTTACTTTAAGCAGGTTCAATACGGAGTATATGTCAGAATGGCTTTGATACTCACACTTCTTGAAATAGACTTAAGTGCACTGTAAATTTGTTAACCGAAGAATTTTAATTAAGGAGCAAATATATGCTTAATGTAGGAAAAATAAACGAAGGTTTCGTACTCGATCATATTAAAGCCGGCAAAAGCCTTTCATTATACCATCATCTTCAGCTTGATAAAAAAGACTGTACGGTGGCAATGATTATGAATGCCAAGAGTGAAAAGATGGGCAAGAAAGATATTCTTAAAGTAGAATGCGATATCGAAGAAATGGATATGGACGTCCTCGCCGTAATCGATCATAACATTACCGTAAATGTCATTAAGGACGGCGAAATTGTCGCAAAGAAAGAATTAACTCTTCCCAAAGAAATCAAGAACATTTACAAATGTAAGAATCCCCGTTGCATAAGCAGCATCGAGCAGGAACTTCCTCAGATTTTCGTACTTGACGAAAAGAAAGAAATCTACAGATGCAAATACTGTGAAGAGAAAACCAGACAGGAACTATAATCCAAAAGCAACAACATCTCAAATAATTTGTAATCAGCACTGAATACTATTAAAATACCTGCATCGTTTGATGCAGGTATTTTTTGTTAATTAATGTTATTATACAAGATTGATTATTTCTTCTCTCGGAGCTTTGGCCTTTTCTATGCTCTTTGCATAAAGTACGGGTCCTTCTCCGTTATAATCCTTCCAGTATTCAATCTTAATCTCTGCGGTAACTTTAATCCAGTCACCCTTACTGTATTTATCCGCTTCATCAGTTTTACAGATAAATCCAAGAAATGCGATATCATCGGCACAGCAAGTCATTGCGGAACGACCGGGTACAAGCAGTCCTTTGCCGAGATTATCAGGCTTTACAACGCTTGCAAGGAATTTAACTGTTTTTCCGTTATATCTGTCAAAATTGTCGAGGCAGTCAAAGAACCATATGCCGTATGTCTCATCCACAAGTTCTATTACAGGTGCATTGACATCAAATGGAAGCTCCTCATCAAGAGTAGTATTAATCTCACCCTTCGAATCCTCGAATACTATCTCCGCATTTCTGTTTAAAGCCATTATGCTTCTTTTGTATGTAGGCAAATCCTTGTTTAATCCGTCGCATCTGTTAAATATGATAAGTTCGGATTTTTTTACCATATCCGAGATAAGCGAACGCATATTGGCAAAATACATGTTGAATGTAGCTGCATTGATGACCGTAACCTGTTGGGCAAGTTTCCAGTGCCATGGCATCTTCAAATCGGACATCTGCCACATTCCGTTGTATTCAATGATAATTCTCTCGGGCTTATGCTTCTTTTCAAGATTAAGAAGAGTCGTTGAATTCAAATCTTCTTTGTCTTCAATTACTTCCACAACCGTATGAGTTTTTCTTAAAATCTCTTCTTCTATCTCAACTTCGCCTTCTTCGCACTGAATAAGCAGCGTTGTGTTGGTGGTTTGAAAATACGGCTGGGAAATGGTAAATTTTATAAACTCGGTTTTTCCGGCTTCCAGAAAACCGTTTATTACAAATACGTTTTTCATAAAATTCCTTCCGAATATTTAGATCAATTAATTATTTAAATCCAAATATCAATCAATTAAAATAATTCCTTAATCTTTTCTTCGTTTAATTTTGAACCGATAACAACTACCTTGCCTGTAACTTCGGGACTTCCGGATCTGACGTTTCTCTCTTCGGGAACGTAGTCAAAGTAGATGAATCCTCCGTCCTTATCGTATACCATACCTTTGGAACGAAGAATTATGCCGTAAGTTTCGTTGTCATCGAGTTTGGTAAGAATCTCATTAATCTGATCCTTTGTATATGACTTGGCTGTCTCAAATCCGATGCTTGAGAATACCTCGTCTGCATGGTGATGATGGTGATGGTCATGATCATGATGATGGCATTCGCAATCGGGATCATCACATTCTTCGCCGTCGTGATGATGGTGATGATGTTCATGCTCGTCTTCATCGTCATCGTCGTGATGGTGGTGGTGATGATG
>DFEM01000161.1 GCA_002369155.1 Lachnospiraceae bacterium UBA3802
TATATCCAAGTTTACGATAGAAATGTTGACCCTCCTCATCGACCTGTGTTGAAGTCATAATCATTCCATAGCCTTTTGACTTCATCTCCTTCTCCCAATGCTCCATTAAAAGCCTGCCATATCCTTTTTTCTGATAAGCATTGTCAATGTAAAGCATTGTGCAAAAAGGTGTATTATCCCAGAAAAGATTGTAGCGTAAAACACCTATTACCTTATCATCTTCGGTTAATACATAGCCCTGTTGGGTTCTGATTTTTTCTTCAAATTCCTTTTCAGGCAAATGGCGGTCAAGTTTGTACCATTCGGTTTTATCATTTAATTGTGCATATCTTATTTCCATGTTTCTTCCTTTTTCGTGGTCAGGAAATCACTCCCGCATCCACTCTGTCTTTGTATCTCTCAAACAGCTCATGCGAATATTCCTTCTTCATATCCGACTCCCTGACAATCTTCCAAAGAGCAGCTGCTGCCTTTAATCTTTCACTATAGATTATTGTTGCCTCATCCGCACAGAAATCTTTTACGAATTTATTCCATTGAAGAGCCGATTTGTCATATTTGGCATAAGTCTTTTTACCATAGTAAATATCAAGCAAATCTCCAAGAGTAAAATCCTCGTCACCTTCAGCCTTCACCACCTTTGCGGTTTCAACCATATCAACATTGAATTTGAATGGCTTAATCCCTGTCTGCTCGGAGAAGAATTCACGAAATCTGTTTCCAAAGGTGAACCCGCACTCAATAAGACCGGTCTGAAGAGTCAGTTCTTTTACGACTGCTTTGGTCTGTCTGGATTTCTTCTTTTCAGGCAGAATCTTTTCACCCGAGAAATACGCCTTTATAACCGCGTTTAATTCAATTTTGCTTCCACTGTGCTTAAGGCCGTGAACCTTGCATATTTCAATCAGTTCTTCTCGATACCAATAATACCTGCAAAACTCATCATAATCCTTGATGCTTTCAAATTCAGGTCGATTCATGTCTATATCTTTCTGTTATACAAATAACCGTCCATTTAACAATGTTTTGAATAAAACACAAATTCATTATCGCGCTTTTTTTCTTTATAGCCAAGCTTAGTATAAAAACTGTTTGTTCTGACATTCCAGATGGGTGTATCAAGAGTAAATTCTTTTACGTTTGAAAACATTGACTCAATTTCCTGCATCATAAAAATTCCGTAGCCTTTTCGGAAGTGCTCAGGCGCAACGAAAATCCTGCCGACGTTCAGCTCGTCACCTTTCAAAAAAAGAATCGCTCCGCCGGCAATCAAGCCTTCATCCGTCAGTTTATACAGATGCCCCTGTCGTGCCATCTTAGTATGAAATGGTAATGACATATATCCGGGAGGGCCACCCGGCGACGGCGCCCCGACTAAACTGTCACTGTCAAACGCACGCTTCGATATTCCGGTTAGTGTCAGCGCATCAGAAGTGCCTGCTTTTAATAACTGTAAGCTCATGTCTTTTCTCCCAACTATAAGTTGCTCACCTTCAAATCACAATTTCATAGTACAGATAATCATACTTATTTTACGCCTCCGTTTCGGCATCGCACAGTTCTTCCCATTCTTTCCTCGTGATTGCATAGGCATACGAAATTGTGTTTTTAGGGTCTGGGTACTCTTTTACTTTCTTCATACCGTTTGCTATCGCCGTTGAGTACGAACCAACATTTGTATAATTCATATAAGAGTAGATAATATCATAATCGGTATTCTGAAATGCCCAGTCTCTGACGGCGCGTGCAGCTTCCTTCGCAAAGCCGCGACGCCAGTACTTCTTATGAATATGATAACCTATCTCCGGCAGCATTTCTCCGTCAATATTCTGTATTGTAATGCCACAATCCCCTATAAACTCGCCTGTTTCTTTTAAAACAACCGCCCAAAGTCCGAATCCGTACTTCGCATAATTTTCCAGATTCCATTCAATCCATCGCCTTGTCCTTGCTTCATCAAAAGGAGCCGGGTAATGTTGCATTGTCTCTGCATCCGACATTATTTCATACAGGGCGTCAAAATCATCCGATGTGTACTCTCGTAAAAGGAGTCTTTGTGTTTCTAACATTATTTTTCCTTTCAAAATTGCTGTTATTGCTTTCACATAAACTCTGTAATATAACTCTACAATTCCTCTATCACAGATGTTCCCTCTGAGCCGTCAGTCCATTTCCAATTCTCATAAAACCTTAGCTTTCCGTTTTCAAAAACGGGCTTTGAATTACACGAACCGGATTTTGATTCTCCTTCGGTATTTATATGTCTGTAATCAAAATGGAGGTTGTTTTCGGCATCTATTGTTCCCAAAAGGAAGCCCTTTATGATGCTTCCTCCCGAATACTCCGCCCAAATGACATTTCCTTTTTGATGATAAGCGAATACTGTCTGATCTGATACTTCTCCCGTATCGGAATTGGATACTGCAGTAAAATATCTGTCTTCAAGCGAAAAGGTTTTATCGGATGGAGAAAACAAAGTTTTGCCCTTTTCATATGCTTTTTTATGATTATTTTCTCTGTTAATTTCTCTGGCTTCATTCTCTCTTGAAGTGCTGTCAAAAAGCACAAATTCCGTTTGTTTTACACGATTAAAAAGTCTGTCACCGAACATAACCTTTTTCATGCTGCCAAGGAGTCCGAGTTTCTCAAGCCTTTCAGCAGGATTTCCTGCAGAGCAAAGGATTACGCCCTTTTCAAGCATCTTCATTGTTTTGTTTCCATAAGCAAAGCCGTAAGACCAGACTCTGTCAAACCATCCCACAAGTTTTGCAGGTGCTTCTGTCCAAAAAACAGGATAGATAAACACTATCGCATCAGAAGAATTGATTTTCTCCTGTTCGGCAAGAACATCATCTGCTACATTTGGATTGTCCCTGTAATAAGCATCCCGAAGATATTCTTCTTCCGTCATATCCGTTTTGAAATCCATCTTATAAAGATCCGAAAGAACATACTCATTTCCCGAATCCAATATTCCTTTTATAAATTCATCCCTTAAAGACCTGGTCAGCGAATCCTCAGAGGGATGACAATATACAATAAATGCCTTCATGTCCATCCTCTAAATTGTTTTTTAAAGCGTTCGAATCTTGCTATTTGATTATATCATAAATCCGTATATTTCTCCGTTTTTTCAGTACTCAGACAGTACATTTTCCTTCACATAATTTATTACTTCTTCCGTCAAAAAATAATCCTCATGAGCAATCCCGCTGAATATCTTACAATCTGCATTATCATAATATCCCGCAAGTTTTTTCTGAATATCAGCACCAAGCGTTTTATCGCCGTCCGAGCCTAAAACGGTTACCTCGCAGGTTGTATTCTTTGCATACAAATCAGCCCTGATATTGTTCTTGATGAATACCTGAAGCGGTCCCCAAAAAATCGGAATTATCTTGTTATACATATCTGCACTTGTCCGATATCCTGATGCCAGCACCAGGTGTTTGCTTTCCCGAACACTTGCCAGATATGCTGCCATTCCGCATCCGTAGCTGTGTCCGAAGATATATATTTCTTTATCCGGATATTTTGCTTTGGCATAGTCATACAGTTCTTCCGCCGATTGTTTCATCGTCTTTAGATTCATTCTGCCCTTACTGTCCTGAGTCCCGTAATAATCCACAGAAATAAACGGGCAGTCAAAATTTCCTGCGTACATTCCCACGGTATTATAGGCAATATACATTGACCCGCCGAAAAACAAAATTACCTTGTCCGAATCAGAATCAAGATTATATCCGTAACCGTATAATGAATCATTTATCTGTATCTTTACGGGATTGCACGCTACTTCTTTTAGTTGCCTGTCCCCTTTATAAAATGAATATGAGATAAACTGCATGATTGTATCTGATACAAAAAACACAATCAAAACCCACATGACTATTTTTAGGATAATATATCCCGCACTCATTATTTTATTCTCCTTTTTATTCTTTCTCATTGCAGCATCCTTTTCGCCTTTGTGCTCCATTTTAAATATGCTTCATATGTTTCAACACCGAAAGAAGCTGTCAGATAGAAATACAAATGATCTTTATTCTCAGGCGCGTTCTCCAAAGCTTTACAATATGACTTTAATACTTTCAAATCTTCTTTTATCTGTTCTTCAAAGATTTCGATATTATGGACTGAAATCTTCTTGTTATCTGCACCGCCGAAGAACAGTTTCAAAAGTGTTTCATATTTCAATTCGTTACTTGCCTGTTCTTCTCTCAGCCAGTTTTTAAGAACTTTTTTTCCTTCATCAGTAATATGGTATGTAATTTTCTCCCGACCGCCTGCGGATTCTTCTTTTTTGGTAAGTAATCCTGTCTGTTCCATATCCTTCAGCGCGGGATATATATTTCCGAAGCTTCCCTTCCAGAAGAAATTAATCGCACCATCTATTCTTTTTTTTATATCATAGCCTGTAAGATTTTCATGACTTAGTAATCCAAGTATTACCATATCTATTTTTCTTTTTCGAGCCATGTTCTCCTCCTTTTATTTTATGTATGTTTAATCTGCATAATTATATCTTTTTGATATATCATTTTGATATATAATAACACTTTTTACATAAAATACAATAACTACTACTTTTATATTTAATCAAAAATAACAAAGTCCTTACATTTTTGAAAATAAAAAAATCCCATAAAAGGGATTGCTCAAATCGTATCTTTTTTAAAAGGGGCAAGGAGATTATTTATGAAAACTAAAAGAAAATTTTTTTCGTTATTAATGACTGCTGTGGTTTTGTTGACATTTTTTACCGGATGCGCCAAAAAAGAAGTGCCGGAATTCAGTGATGATACAATGTTCACTTTAAGAATTTCTCAACCGTGGTATTTTGAGTCGTTGCACTATACATTAAAAAGTGATGGAACCTTAATTGTTCTTTATTATGATCTCGAGCTTGGACGTGAAACTTTGTCCAATGAAAGAATGAATAAGATTAAGAAAGTTTTTTCACCTGAAAAAGTTTACAACATGAACATCGGAAAAGAAAATGAAAGGACTGAAGGAGACAGCAAATATATTATTCTTTACGATTCAAACGGAAATGAAATAAAAATCGGCGGATACGAATTAGAAGGCGGAGATCATTTCAGCTCATATTTCGATAAACTCTATCGTTTGTGCGAAGATGATTACACCAAAAAGTTTTCCGATAAACTGTTCGAATGTGCCGGTGAACAAACGACTTTCTACGAAAAATATTTAAACAGCAGCTATGAAAATTATGATCCCTCTATTTTCGATGAATAAGACCTTTCCGCTTCTTCTCCCTCAAATAAAAAAGGAAGCCGTTTGACTTCCTAATAAATTCCATTTTGGGAGGGTCGTTCAAGTTAAATTAAATCTTTCTTGCTTCGATGTACAGGTGATGTTCCAATTGCTTTCTTTATTCACGTAATAAGAACTTAAGCTGATATACTATCTCACAGGACAAATCATCTGAAGGTCAAATGGTTCTTCTTCAGCAATTTCTTTTATGGGATTACTTGCCAGGTCACTTCCCATTGCTCTGTAAAATGCGATCGTCTCCTCAGAAGAACAGGCAGATATGTACAAAGCCTCTGCACCGGCTTTTCTTGCTTCCTCTTTTCCTGCCTCAAATAGTTTTCTGCCAACGCCTTGTCCTCTGCATTCAGAAGATACCTGCATCATATCAAGGATCATGTATGGACCACTAAGTTTCCTTAATAGACCTATAAAGCCGACCACTTTATCATTTTCCAATGCAATATATGTAATATATTCATCACCGCATATTTTCTTTGCTACAGAACGCTTTTTGTTAAGGTCCCAATCTTCAGTATATTTGCATTCTACTAATGCATATTCTCCGTCTATTATGCGATATACCTTAT
>DFEM01000016.1 GCA_002369155.1 Lachnospiraceae bacterium UBA3802
GCAAGACGGATATCGGAGTCGATATTGATCTTACATACAGCAAGTGAAGCTGCCTTACGAAGCTGCTCTTCAGGAATACCAACTGCATCAGGCATATTTCCGCCGTATGTGTTAACCATCTTAACGAATTCCTGAGGAACTGAAGATGAACCGTGAAGAACGATAGGGAATCCGGGAAGTCTCTTGATGCACTCTTCAAGTACGTCGAAACGAAGGGGTGGCGGAACAAGGATTCCGTCAGCATTTCTTGTACACTGAGCTGCTGTGAATTTGTATGCACCGTGTGATGTACCGATAGCAATTGCAAGAGAGTCACAACCTGTTCTGGAAACGAATTCTTCAACTTCTTCAGGTCTTGTGTAAGCTTCTTTGCCGGATTCTACAACAACTTCGTCTTCGATACCTGCAAGAGTACCAAGTTCAGCTTCTACAACTACGCCGTGAGCGTGAGCATATTCAACTACCTGCTTTGTAAGAGCGATGTTGTCTTCGAAAGACTTGGAAGAAGCGTCGATCATAACTGATGTAAATCCGCCGTCGATACAAGACTTACAAAGTTCGAATGTATCACCGTGATCAAGGTGAAGAGCGATGGGAATATCGGGATTTTCGATAACTGCTGCTTCAACAAGCTTTACAAGATAAGTGTGGTTAGCATAAGCACGAGCACCCTTGGAAACCTGAAGAATTACAGGGCTCTTTAATTCGCCTGCAGCTTCTGTGATTCCCTGAACGATTTCCATATTGTTTACATTGAAAGCGCCGACTGCATAGCCGCCGTCATAGGCTTTCTTAAACATTTCTTTTGTGGTTACTAAAGCCATTTTAAAACCTCCTAATATTAGAAAATTGTTGCGCCGCCCAATCTCTGGCGCGCGTTCCTACCGATTATAACATAAACAAATTGAATTGACAAAAGGAATTCTCTAAAAAATAGGGATAAAGACTAAAATTTGTCGAGTATTTCACCATAAGACTTGTGATATAATACTAAATTGTATGCAATTAGGAGTTTTACGGGAGAAAACAATGAAACATATTAAAGGAATCATCGCATGCACATTGGTTTCATCGCTTATGCTCATATCGGTTGGATGCGAGAAAACCGACATTCATGAAATAGATCCGATAATCAGGGAAACCTATCAAAAGACCATACCCGAAACGGTAGAGGTTCAAAAAGGCGATATGCAGCCTGTCATCAGACTCAAACTCAATCAGAATTCTTTAAAATACTATAATTACTCGGTCGACGTTGAAGATCTTGAATTTTCGGAGCTGAAAGTTTCAAGCGGTGATTATGTCAGAGCGGGTCAGGTTCTTTGCGTGCTTAAATCCGAAAAAATCGAGAAAGCGCTGAAAGAATCCACTGAAGCCCTCGAAACGGACAAGATGCTTTTGGAGCATACCAAGAATTTAAGAGAAATTGATGTTGATCCCGATAAGCCGGACGATGAAAACAATAAAAAAATCGCAGAGATGTATGATCGAACCATAGCCAATCTCGAGGATGATATTCGTCTTCAGACCATAAGAGTTGCCGAGAGTCAGAGAGATCTGGACAGCTGTATCATTAAGGCCAGAGATGACGGAGTTATTACATATGTAAGCGATGCCATCAAAAACGGTGTGGTTGTATTAAAGAGCGATCTTTTCACGGAAGCCTGCGGTGATGTCGGATTTTTCACCGAGTATAAAGAAGACGATTATGATTTTGAAGTAGGTCAGGTATTTGAAGCGGCTTCGGCTACCATGCAGTTTGATGTCAAAATCACAAGAATTGATGAAAACGAATCCGGAAGCATTACGATTCACTTTATGCCCGTAAGTGAAGATGTATTATACGTCAGCAACGAAAAATTTGAGGTTATTATACCCAAAGAACAAATAAAAGATGTCGTATATCTTGAAGAAAGACTAGTATATACTGCCACAAACGGAAGACAATTTGTATATGTTGTCGACGAAAGCGGATTTAAGAACCCCGTTTACGTGGAAGTTGACATGGTGGTTGAAGGAATGGCAATTATTAAAAGCGGACTTGAAGGCGGAGAAGAGGTGACTGCAAAATGATGAAATTTAAGAAATGTAAATTATTTGCAGTGCTTCTTGCATCGACTTTGTTTATTTGTGCATGCACGGCAAAAGAAAATATTCCCGAGTTGCAGGAACCGGTCGGATCGGCACCTTCATACAGACCTTTGGAAAAAATTGATATGGGTGATGCCAAGATAATTCTCGGTACTGTTTCAGGTACGGATTATTGTCATTATTTTGAAAAAAGCAACGTGGCCATAAAAGAAATAAAAGTGTATGTCGGACAGTATGTCGAAAAAGGCGATGTCCTCGCAGAAGCAGATACCGATGCCACCAAGGAAATGGTTTCCTCGCTTAACTCGCAACTTTCGCTTCTTAATGAACAAAATGCTCTTGACGAGAAGGTTCACGAGTTAACAATGAAAAGACTCGAAATTGAGAAAGAAGAAGCGGAATACAATAAAAATCTCGGAATCGGAAGCGAGACCCTTGTTACTCTTGCCCAGAACAATATTGATAAAGAAAACGAAAATTTCGAATATAACCGAAAACTTTATGAGTTCAACAAGAGAAAACTTAACGAAAGCATTACCGATTATAACAAGATAGTTAATGACGGTGTCATTAAGGCAAAATCGAGCGGCATAGTTACATATGTCAAGGATCTGAAAAACGGAACCACTGCGGCTTCTTATGAGAATATTGTAATCGTAACCGATGATAAAGATCTTTTCATAGCCGCCGAAATGGATACCCGAGCCTATCAGTACAAGAAATATAATGTGAAGTTTGCATTTATAAACGGCAAGAAAGTTCCGATTTCGGAATTTAAATATACTGACAGTGAGGAAGCTTTTGCAAAGGCACAGAATGTTTTCCCCGTAATGAGATTCAAAACCGACGAAGAAGTGGATTTGAAGATGGGTGATTTCATTCTCCTTGAGTTTTACAATCCCGATAAAAACGGAGTTCTTGCGGTATGCAAGGATTCATATATGTCGGATGACGAAGGACTTTTTGTTTATGTAAGAAATGATGACGGAAGTGTTGAGAAGAAACATTTCGAGGGAGGAACTACCGATGAGCATTACATAGAAGTAGTAAGCGGACTCGAAGAAGGAGAGATGATTCTTTATACACACGAAAACAATCTTCCGAAAATGAGTGATGAATATGAGGTTACTCTTAAAACCTTTTCGGATTTGTCCGATTCAAAGGGAGTTAAATTCCTGGAAAAATCCAATTATTCGTACATTAGCCGGGACAAGGGAGAAATCGACACAATCTATGTCAGGGATTTGCAGGAAGTAAAAAAAGGAGATCCGCTTTTTAGAATCACGTTGGATTCGGAAAAAGGCAACATAGTCGGAATCGAAAACCAGATAAAAAAAGAAAACAGCGACTATGACGCGTTTAAAAGAGATTCTTCCAAAAAAATCGATGACTTGTATAAAAAAGCATATGATTCGAATTCCGACATGAATTACAAGACGGAAAGATTAAACAAGATTAAGAAACAGCTGGCTTCGGAAACAGACACATCATTAATAATGAGTCTTGCCGGAGAAAAAGCCATGCTTGAAGGAGAGATAAACTCCGCTGCATATACAAAACAGTATGCCGAAATCGATATGGAGTTGGAGAAACTTCAGGCGGATTTCAGAAAGAAACAGCATGACAATACCATCAATTCTTTAAACAAACAATTGGCATCAACCAAGAAAGAAAATGACGGTACGGGCTACAAGACAATATATGCGAAGTTTGACGGAATTATTTCTTCCGTCAATGTTTCCGAAGGCGATGTAATTGATTACAACAAAAAACTTGCCGAAAGCGTGGTATATTTTGACGATCTGGTAAAATTCGGCGGTGCTTCCGCGAAACTTCCGACAGGATTCGATTACAAGATTACGATTGAGGAAGATGAATTCCATGCACATGTAATATCCGGAAATACCGGCAGATTCGCTCATATATTTACGGAAGACGGCAAAGTTAAATGCACTCCTGCGGTAATGGATACACCGGTTGCCTATATTCAAGTTGACGAAGACGCATTTTATAACATGTCGAGTCAGTTCTCCGTGCTCGGTACATTTTATGAGTCGATGAAAATTGACAATGTACTTGCGGTTCCAGGAGATTATGTTTTCGAAGAAACATCTTTTGATAAGAAAAAATATAATTATGTCTGGATTAAAAACGGAGACGAGGTTTACAAAAAATACGTGACGGTAGGCACGGATCAGAACCTCGGCAACAGAAACGATCCGGTGATTATTAACGGCGTTAAGGTTGGAGACATTCTTGTAAAGTAACAGAGGACAGATAAAATGATAAGATTTATCAAATACAAAATACTGAATAAAAAGTGGCTTAATTTCTGCTTGCTTACAGGTGTTATTCTCCTGTCGGCTTTCCTGAGCGTATATCCCATGTTTAAAGAGGGAAGCCTTAACAGACTGATGCAAAGCCTTTTTGATGAATACATCGATAAGAATAATGAATATCCTGCGGTTATGACCACCAAAGGTTCTCTTACAGGCGAAGCATATTCCGATGTGGATTCCGCGCTGAATTTCATGAACACTCTTGAGCAAAAGTGGACATCCTACATCAACATTCCCGTAATTCAAAGACAGCAGTCACTCGAAATAATTGCAGGTTATTCCGATGAAAATCTGACCGGCAAATCCAAACAGATTCTTTTCGGATATGTGGATAATCTTAAAGATCATGCTGATCTAATCTGCGGAGTATGGCCCGAGGATGCCGAATCATCCGATAACGAGATGGTTAAGGAAGCTTTGGCTAACGGTGCGATTCCCTGCGTGGTATCGCAAAAAGCTTATGATACCGACGAGATAACAATCGGACAATGCTATCATTCCGAATTAAACAACAGTAATGACCAAAAGCAGTTTTATTCGGTTGTAACTGGTATTATTGAAGAAAACGACGATACGGCACCTTTCTGGGTTAAACGTTTAAGAAAATACGAAAAGACAATGTTTACGGATAAGGAACATTTCTCGCTCCTTATGAAGAGCTTTTGCGCCGGAGATATCAATTTTGAAGAATCCGTAATGCTTGATTATACATACATCAATTACAACAATGCCGAAGATATTTATTGGTATGTATATCAGTTCCAGAATATCGACAGTCGTTTATCCACGACTTTCAGAAATACTTTGGTTTCGTACTTTGAAACAAAGAAAACAATAAGTATTATTCTCTTTACTTTCGAGATTCCCATTATTGCTCTTTTGCTTCTTTTCATCTATATGATTTCTGGCAGAATTCTTGAGATGGAGACCGGCGAAATCGCAATGTTAAAGAGCCGTGGCGTAAGCAGATTCAAGGTTATAAGACTTTATCTTTTACAGTCAGGAGTCATATCTTTGGCAGGTTCTGTAATAGGACTTCCCTTCGGATATCTTTTCTGCAAGCTCGGTGCCGGAACGGATGCATTTTTGGTATTTACAATGAAGGATACCACGATTTATTCGCCCAATCTTATGATGATTGCTTTTGCAGGCATTGCATTTTTGCTTTCGCTTCTTTTTATGACAATACCGGTTATTCCGATATCAAGATATACGATTATCGAGAGAAAGTCGAAAAAGAATTCAGGAAAATCCAAGGCTGTATGGGAGAGATTCTTCCTGGATATTCCGCTTTTGCTTCTTTCGGGATACCTGCTTTATAACTACTTAAAGCAGAGAGAATCGATTTCGCTTACCGTTATTTCGGGCGGTCAGATCGATCCGATTATTTTCCTCGATTCATCGCTTTTCATTTTGGGATGCGGACTTTTTGCATTAAGAATTCTCCATTTGATAATCAATCTTATTTACAAGATCGGAAGAAACAAATGGAAACCGGCAGAGTATGTTGCATTTTTACAGATTATCAGAAGCACTAAAAAACAGGGCTTTATCGCGGTTTTTTTGGTAATGACCATTGCGATGGGAATCTTTAATTCCAATCTGGCAAGAAGCGTTAACGAAAATATGGAAAACCGTATAAGCTACAATGTCGGATGTGATTATGTGCTCCAGGAGAGATGGTCCATTACAGTCAAAAAAGCTTCTGCCACAAGCGAGGCTTTCTGGAAATACAAAGAGCCTGATTTCATGAGATTCGACGAACTCAAAAATCACGGCGTGGAAAGCATGACCAAGGTCATTCACGACGACATGACCGCAGTAAAAGTTGACAGCAAGAAAAAGGAAGTCGGATGTACGCTTCTTGGTATCAACACCAAAGAATTCGGAGAGACGGCATCACTTAAAAGCGGTCTTAACGACAAGCATTGGTATTATTATCTGAACGACCTCGGACAAAAACCCAAGGGTGTCCTGATTTCAAGAAATTTGGCCGATAAATATGATCTTAAAGTCGGAGATAAGCTTGAATACAGCAGATATTCTCCCGTAGACCCCAATAAGGAATATGCTTCAACCAGATCAGAAATTGTAGGTATCGTTGATTCATTCCCGGGTTATCAGTCAACGGTTTATGAACTTCAGCCTGATTCAACTTACAAGAAGAGAGAAAACTATCTTATCGTAGCCAATTACAATAATGTCGTTAACATATTCAGCATGCGTCCCTATGAAGTGTGGATGAAACTTGCAAAGAATGCCGATTATGAAGATGTTAATAATTTCCTTCAGGAAAAAGAGATCAGAATTCAGAGCAAAATGATAAGAGAAGAGATGATTCAGGAACAGCGTAATTCAACTCTTATCCAGATAACCAACGGTATGTTCTCCATCGGATTTATCATTTCGCTTGTGGTATGCGGTGTCGGATTCCTGATTTACTGGATACTTACCATTAAAGAACGAGAACTTATCTACGGTATCTACAGATCAATGGGTCTTACCATGGGAGAGATTTTCAGGATGCTTGCGATTGAGCAGATATTCTCATCGTTCTTCTCCTGCATTGCAGGTTTCGGTGTCGGAATGCTTACGACATTCCTGTTTACAAAGCTTATTTCGATTGTATATCTCCCGAGAGAACACAATATTCCGCTGGAGATTATATTCAAAATGTCTGATGTTACAAAGATGGCGGTTATTGTAGGTTTTGTATTCGTAATCTGCTTTATTGTAATTTTCAGAATTATCAAGAACATGAACATTACCAAAGCCATTAAACTTGGCGAAGACTGATAACGGTGAATGATATGGATTATATAATTAAAACGGAAGATATTCACAAAAGTTTCCCTCTCGGCAATCATGAAATGCTTGAGGTATTAAAGGGAGTAAATATTGAGGTTCCAAAGGCCAGTTTAACGATTTTAAAAGGTCGTTCAGGTTCCGGTAAGACCACACTTTTAAATATCTTAAGCATGCTTGACGATCCGACTTCCGGAAAGGTTTTTCTGGATGATCGTGATGTCGGAGGAATGAATACCAGGCAAAGAGAAGCAATGAGAAGATACAATGTCGGATTTGTATTTCAGTCGGTTGCCCTGGTGCCTATTATGAGCGCTTACGAGAACGTCGATTTTGCATTGAAACTGGCTGATTACAAAGGCGATCGCGATGCAAGAATCAAAGAGGTTTTATCGGTGGTCGGACTTGAAAAAAGAATGACGCATATGCCTTCACAGATGTCCGGCGGTGAGCAGCAAAGAGTAGCGATAGCAAGAGCAGTATCTCACAAACCGAAGATTATTTTCGCGGACGAACCCACAGGTGCTTTGGATACCGCTACGGGTCTTGGAATCATTAAGCTTTTCAAAGAACTTATCGAAAAAGAAGGCATTACCATTGTAATGACCACTCATGACCCCAACCTTATGGTATTCGGTGATGCTGTATACGAAATGGAAGACGGAGAATTAAGATATGTGCCCGCAGAACAGTGAAGCAGAAGTTATAAATGAAAATATGGAAGCAGTCGAAGGTACCGAGATAGTATATGAGCAGGATGACAATATACTTGTCTGTGACGGCCTCGTTAAGATTTACAAGACCGATGAAGTGGAAGTACTTGCTCTTCAGGGACTTGAACTTGAGATAAAAAGAGGCGAACTTGTAGCCATTATCGGTAAGAGCGGAAGCGGTAAATCCACATTGCTTAACATGATCGGCGGTCTTGAAAAACCTACCGCCGGAAGACTCTATGTCGACGGAACAGATCTTTATGCAATGCCCGAAAAAGGCCTTGTGGAATACAGAAGAAAATGTGTGGGCTTTGTGTGGCAGAACAGCGGACAGAATCTCTTCCCTTATTTTACCGCACTTCAAAACGTCGAGGCGCCTCTCTATTTTGACAGGATGAGTCAGAAGGAGAGAAGAGAAAAGGCGATGAGTCTTTTGAAGATGATAGGTATCGATCATAAGGCTGATTCGTATCCCGCACAGATGTCCGGCGGTGAACAGCAAAGAGTTGCGATAGCTGTGGCTTTGGCGCATGACCCCAAGATTCTTCTTGCCGATGAACCGACCGGTGCCGTTGATTCGAAAACATCCAATATGATTCAGGATATTTTCAGAAAGATAAATGAAGAAATCGGAATTACCATTATTATCGTAACTCATGACTTATCTCTTGCAAACAAAGTTTCCCGTGTTATTATGATTTCAGACGGAAAGATAAGCACGGAAAAAATCATGAAGGAAAAGTACCGCCTGCAGCTTGATAATCTGACGACGGAAAGCCTTGCCGAAGTTGAATCTCATGAAGAGTATTCAATTCTCGATAAAGCCAGACGTGTCCAGATATCTCAGGATGCGCTTGATATGGCAGGCATTGATTCCAACAAAGTTCGTGTGGAAGTTAAGGATGGAAAGATTATTATTTCAAAATAATCACGTGTAACTTTTGGGGAACAAAACAGATGATTAAAAAAGCGTCAATCAATGAATTCAACAGTGCGAAAGAGCTGGATGAGTGGATAATAAGCGAAATCAAAAGAGAATATTTTATGGGGACTTTCGTGTATTCGATTATTGCCATCGCGATTTCAGCGGTCCTGGTGGCTGTGACGATTTTGCTTGCGGTTTATGAAGTACCTGTGATTACTACTCTTATGGTGATTATTGCATCCGTAGCTGCGGCAGGACTTATTCCCTTTTTGATTTTTCGCTCTGTAATTGCATTGATAATTTTCTTTAAGATAAACAGTCATGTATTTGTATGGCGTAAAGGTTATATAGACGGCTATGATGCGGTCAGGGCCGAAGGAAATCCCAGAAGTTTTTATTATTTTTACTTAATAGATGATGAATATTACAGCAGTATCATAGCGAGCCCATTATACAGAAAAGAAGCAGAAGTTTATGTATTGTATTTTCCGTATGCTCATTTTCTGGAATTCTTAAGATGTGATTCCGTGGCTGTTAAGATCAAAGGGTAAGAGTTAAACAAACTAAAAAAATAAAAAATCGACCTGTCAGGGTCGATTTTTTATTGAAAAAAATTTTACATATGAAATCTTTTCTTGAATTCCGAGAGTACGGTTCTTCCTCTGAAAATCACAAGTCCCGCAAATGCAAGGCAGTTGATGACAAGACATATTGACCAGGTAAGAGGCGGCTTGCCGTTATAAAAGATTAAGAGTGCAATCCAGGGAACCACGCCGACGAGGATGTTTAAGAACATGTATATGAGCGAGTGGTCCGTGAAATGTTTGTCTATCAGCGATAATACGAAATTGGCCACCATGTTTGCGCTGCAAAGAATGGGAATTATATATCCTGAAGTGATTCCAAGGTACGGTATATTCCACTCATTCCATGCCAGATATATGAAAGATTCGGTAAACTGGCAGAGGATGGATATGGCAATCATGGAAATAAACATTGACTTTAAAAGATTGTAATGTTTTCTTAATATGAATTCGACAATCCATCCGGAGACGAGCACCCATCCGAGAACCAGCGGACTCCAGCTGGGATGGTCGAAATCAAAAAAGAGAAAATCAAGGGCAAGATTAATGATTATGGCAGCTATGGCACAAAACATGACTATTCTGAATGCAAGATGCCTTTTCTTTGTCTTGATTTCTATCTTCGGGCAATAATCAACCTCGCCTTCTCCCGTCAAAAGATTCTGACAGAGAGGGCATTTTTCAAGATTGCCTCCTATTTTAATTTTGCAGTGAGGACATGTTTTCATTCTGCAATCCTTATCATTTCTAATCGCTTACTTCGTTTGCGTAAAGCGTAATATCGATTCCTTCGTCCGATAGGCCTTTTATAAAGTCTCTGAGTACTCTGGTATTTTTATATGCGCTGCTTATGCCTAACACGAATTTATCGTTAAAAGTGGAACATACCACAAAGAGCGAACTTGTCGAGCAATAAGCATTGTATGATTCGATGTAATCGGCAAGCTCCTCCGGAACTTTTAAAATTCCGAGGTTTGATACAACGGCAGTCACCTTTTTGGCTTTGCTTTTGGTCACCATGTTAACAACGGGATTCTTTATGAAAAGAGGGAAAATCTTTATGAAAAAGAATCGCTCGAGTTTTTCGTAATCATACATTCTTGCTTCCACTGCTTCGGGTGTAAGTTCATTTTTCAAATCGGCCTGAAACTGAGTGGCAACACTTTCGAAAGTATCCGTGTTTTTGAATACGTGGCTGACATTTACCGAATTAAAGAAATTCCTTGAAGTGTATGAAGGATAATAATTACGCAAGTTAACGGGCATACTGATGGTAACCGGCTGTATTCTCTTGATTACCGGCATGTCTTTATAGATGCACATCATGAGCTTTGAAGCGATGTATGAAGTCAGGGACACATTGTTTTCTTTAGCTTTTTTAAGCACATCCTTAACATTCATGTGGACTTCCATAAACTGAATCTGGTTATAAGGAAGCTTTGCGCCTTTTATTTGATATGCATTCTTGTCTTTCTTTTTCTTTATGCTCTTTTTGTTTTTGGAATAATAATGTCTGAAGCTGTCTTCTGACAAATCGGCTTCCGAAGCACCGCTTGTCATGGTAAGATTCGGAATTTCGTCGGAGTGTTTCAATTTCAGATAGTGATAAACTATGAGATTCAAAAATTCAATGGCACCGTTTCCGTCGGCAATTGCATGGAAGAAATCAAGATTGATTCTTTTGTTGAAATAAGTCACGCGATAGTGAAGTTTGCCGAAAGTTTTTGAGTCGATTAACATGGGGCAGGGACGTTCGAATTCTTTGGTGACCACGGGTTCGTCGTCAATCTGTTCCATGTAATGCCAAAAGAAACCGCTCAAAATAGTCACCTGATATTGAGGGCGTTCTTTTGCTGCAATCTTAACTGCTTCGCTTAAAATATTCTCTTCAATGTCTTCTTTCAGGGTACAGGTAATGCGAAAAGATCTGGTGTCGCGTTCATTCGCACTCGCCAGAAAAACTTTAGCCACATTATCCACTCTGTACCATGTATCATGTGCCATTGGTTAATGTTTCCTTTAGTATATTAATTCGTCAATAAATTTACTGATGGAGTCCATTGCTCTTAAAGCCTTCTTGAAAGGCATCATCTGGAATACATGCCATGCATCTTCGTATTCTTCAAGCGTAACGGTAACACTGTCTCTTATCAGTTTCTCATAAAGATTATATGAGTCGGATTTTAAGATTTCGTTTGAACCGACCTGGATAAGGAATGGAGGGAAATCTTCAAAATCGGCGAATAGAGGACTGAATTTGGGATCTGCATAATTGAAATCCGAATCCTCGATTTTAAAATGCTTTATATCTTCATTGAATTTATCATTTAATCCGACAAAAGAAAATCTTGCAGTCTGAATATATTCTTTGCTTAATATCGGATCCGCGTCTTTACAGGTCTTATAACTCTCACCGCTCATCGTCATATCTGTCCATGGGCTCATAAGAACGATTCCTCTCGGAAGCATTCTGCCCTGAGATTTTAATTTGAGTGCAAGTTCAAGTGCGAGATTTCCGCCTGCAGAATCACCGACAAGCACCACTTCTCTTGCTCCGTATCCAAACTGCATAAGATAATTCCACATTGTAAGAGCGTCATCGAGTGCAGCGGGATAAGGGTTTTCGGGTGCCAGACGATATTCGAATGACATTACGGCCATGCCCGCATTGATGGAAAGTTTGGAAGCGATGACTCTGGCATATTTAAGACTGCCGCAGGTATATCCGCCGCCGTGACAGTAAAGAATTATATGTCTTGTATCATGCTTGTGATTGGGACGAACCCATTCACAGGGAATTCCCTTGATGTTCAAAGATTCCGTATCTATGTTTAAAGACGGAGTATTAAGTTTGCCGAAAAGGTCCTGGCTTGCCCGCTGTTTTTTAATATCTTCAAGAAGGATGGAATCACCGGAAGAAGATACCGCATGAATTGATTTGACCGCCTTCATTAAAGGCGACATTTGATTATCGTTGTTATCTGCACCTGCAAGCCGAATAAGTCTGCTCATAAAAACCTCTTGGATTTCGATTGAATTCAAATATCAATCAATATTTTAACTATTTTATTATAGCACTTATATCAGTATTTGTACCGTTTATTTATTTTGCAATATTGGTAAGCATAAGCTCGACCACACCGTCGAGCATTTCAATGCCGTGTTCAAGCGTATCCACGGGATCGTCGCTGCTTTTTCCCCTTATCCATTCCACAGTGGTTTCCGCGAATATTTTGGAGAAGAAATAAGCAAGTCTTTTCTTTTCCTTTTCGCTCACTTTTTTGCCTGTGGGTGCAACTTTCGTTTCATATAAATTATCTATATTCTGATAAGCCATTTTTGAAACCACATCCACGATATAATCTCCGAATGCATCACGCCCCATCGAATTAAAGAGGTTTCTTATGAATACTTCATTCTTTCTGGCATATGCACCGACGATACGAAGATTTGATTTCCAGGATTCGGGCGAAGAAAACTCCATGTTTACGAAAAGTTTTTGCGCCTTAACGTAAATGATTTCTTCCTTGAGAGCATAAAGATCCTGGTAATAGTAGTAAAAAGTGTTCCTGTTGATGCCGCAATTGTCGGATACCTGCTTGATGGTTATTTTATCCATGGGAATACTTTGGGCAAGTTCGACAAAACTGTCCATTATGGCTTTTTTGGTGAATTGTGACATTTTTTCATCCTTTCGGTTATAATGCGATAACCCCTCGAACGCGCAAAGGTAACATTTTGAAGGGTTTTGGCCCGATTTAACAAAAGTTAACATTAACTTAATATTTCATTTAGGCATTCAGGGGTGATTTGTCTGAATTTCATACATATAATACCAAATGTTTATTGAAAAGAAAATCGTTTTACGAAAAAATATTTTCGGATTAACGGGAGAAGTATGTCTTATGAAGGTTTTACTTATCAACGGAAGCATGCGCGGAAATCAGAGTTCGTCTCTTAAAGTTGCAGAGGCTTTCGTAAAAGGATTAGTCGAAGAAAACGGTGAACAAAACACAGAAGTCGTAAAGATTAATTTGAGAGAAAAGAATATCGAGCATTGTTACGGATGCTTTTGTTGCTGGAAAAACAACAAGGGCGAGTGCATCATAAGGGACGATATGGACGAGATAAGAAAACTCGTGCTTGAGTCGGATGTAATCATCGAAAGCTTTCCACTTTACTTCTTCGGCATGCCGTCCAAGATGAAAGCCTTTATGGACAGAATGATTAATTTCGTGTCGGAATACAGAGCCGTCAACGGTGATGAAGCCACCGGAAGATTTTTACACGAAATGCGTTATCCCGAACTCATGAAGAAAAAACTGATTCTTGTTTCCGCCTGCGGATACGAGGAAACGGTGGATTGCTACGATGCTGTAATCGATCAGTTCGACAAGATCTGCGGTCATGACAATTATACGAGGATATTTGTTCCTCAGGGCGGAATGCTTGCCGAGAAAACTTTCGAAAACAAAATCGCGAGATATATGGTTAAGTTTACGGAAGCCGGAAAGGAATTCGCGAAGAACGGCAGATTAAGCAAAGAGACAGAAGACAAACTCAGCATACCGATGCTCGGCCACAATACATTCGCACAGGCGATAAATCTTAACTGGGATGAGCCCGGTGTCGGTCCTTACGGAAAGGTAGTCAAATAATGTGGGCAAAAATAGTTGATGCAATACAGACGGTCGTGGTCGGATTTTTATACATCACGGTAATTCCGTCATTACATATAATCTACCCGAGAAAAGTCATATGGGAAGACAAAAAGGCTTCGAAGGAAGTGTTAAAGAAAGCCTGTGTTATCTATTCAAATCATACAGGTTACTCGGACGGACTTTTTGTTTTCGGTCTTTTCGCAAAATACCATCCTTACACATTCATCGGAAAGGACTGGTATGAAAAGAAAAAACTCAACTGGCTTTTCAGACATTTAAAATATATTCCCATCGACAGAACTCAGATGGATACGTCGTGGCTTATAAAAGGAAAGAAAGTAACGGATGAAGGAAACAGCATATACTTCTTTCCCGAAGGTCATACAAGCAAGGACGGTTTGATGCTTGAATTCCAGCCCGGATTCTTAATGCTTGCAAAGCAGTGCAATGTACCGCTTGTACCCATTTGCCTTGACAGAAAGATAAAGCCTTTCAAATTCGCCAGAGTAATCGTCGGAAAGCCTCAGTACATTGATTTTTCGGAGGAAGGCAGACCTTCTGTTGTTCTTAAAAAATACGCGGCTTCCTGCAAGGAAAGCGTAATCGATTTAAAAGACAGATTCGGCGATCCAAAGCACATCACAAAAGACGTATTGGATTACAGAGCCAAAAAAGAAAAAGGCGAAATCAAAAAAGCTGAATAGTGTTTTATACGAAAAGCAAAGGTCTTTTCGATAAAAATAAATCATTAACCTTAAACAAAAAAAGGAGAGTAAGAAATGAACGAGAAAGAACTCGCAATTGCGGCAAGAATCAAAGAAATGTTATCAGAGAATTTAAGAATTCCCGCTGAAGAGCTTGATTACGAAATCCCTCTTTTCGGTGACGGTATCGGACTTGATTCTGTTGATTCACTTGAAATCATCGCTTGCATCGACAGTGAGTACGGCGTAGCTATGACCGGTGTTGCAAAAGAGAATTTCTACAACATTACAAGCCTTACAAAGTACGTGGTCGAGAACATGTAATCTGAATTCGCGGAAGCGCCTGCTTCCGCGAATCAAAAAGCTTTAATCGAAATCAAAGGCAAAAGCCTTAAATATAAAAATTTCTTAAGGAGAATTACAGAATGAGCAATAACATCAATGCCAGATGTGTCGTTACAGGACTCGGAATGGTCAACGCCATCGGAAAAAATGTTGAAGAATGTTGGGAGAATGCACTCAAAGGGACTCCCGGTATCGATAAAGTAAAGAGTGTCAATTCGGATAACTGCTACGCACATCTTGGTGCCGAAGTGGCAGATGAAAATATTGAGATAAATGATAAAGTCGACAGAGTATCTTCACTTTGCCTTCAGGCTTCAAAAGAAGCATTAAAGGATGCCGGAATCGACGGAAACGTAGATGCAGACCGCATGGGTGTCATCATGGGAAGCTGTGTCGGCGGTGTCGTAAGTATCGAGAATTATATCGAAAAAGGCGAGAAGACTGAAGACATTAACAAGATGTCAATCGCATCTATTGCAAACCATGTGGCAAACATGGCAGGCGCAAAGGGTGTCGTTACAAATATAGGCAATGCTTGTGCGGCAAGTACAATGAGTGTTGCATACGCATGCGAACTTATAAGAGCAGGTGTGGGCGATGTGTTTATCGCCGGCGGTGCAGATGCTTTTGCATCGGTTCCTTTTGCAGGATTTACAGCATTACATGCACTTTCCGAAAATGCATGCTCACCTTTTAATCATTCAAACGGAATTACACTCGGTGAAGGCGCCGGTGCAATCATCGTTGAATCCTATGAACATGCAGTTAAGAGAGGAGCGCATATTTACTGTGATGTTTTATCCGCAGGAATCAGCTCGGATGCACACCATATTACAGCTCCCCGTCCCGACGGAATCGGCCAGATGTATGCAATAAGAAGAGCGCTTGACAAGTCAGGTGTCGACAAAAAAGATCTTGATTACATCAATGCACACGGAACAGGAACAGCCAAAAACGATGAAGCAGAGTTCCTTTCGATTCATACTATCTTTGATGATTCCAACGACCATTTAAGCGTATCTTCAACAAAAGCAATGGTAGGTCACTGCCTCGGCGCCGCAGGTGCAATCGAAGCAGTATATGCAATCAAGGCCCTTACGGATAACAAGGTTCCTCCTACAATCGGTTACAGCGCTGAGGATCTTGAAGCTCTTAAGGAAAAGGCAGGCAAGATTGATTTCATGCCCAATGACATGAAAGAAAAAGAATTAAATTATGTAATGAGCAATTCATTCGCTTTCGGTGGAAGCAACGCAAGTATCATCTTTGCAAAGAACGAAGGAAAGATGAGCGAGAGCGAAAATGATGAAGACATCTACATCACAGGCCTCGGTATTGTTACACCCGTAGGCAACGGTGTTGAAAACTACATCGAAAAAGTTAAAGGTGGCGAAACTATCACATCCGGAAATCTCGTATCGGAACTCGGCAAGGAAGATTTCGACAAATTCGATATCAAGCTTGCTTTCTATCGTAAGCTCGACAAGCTTTCCACAATGCAGGTTGTATCCGGTATAGAAGCCATCAACAATTCAGGATTTACATTCAACGATGACAATGCAGAAGATTTCGGTATGATCATCGGTACAGGCGACGGCCCTCTTACAACGGTTTACGAATTCCAGGAGCACATCTCCAAAGAGGGAACTCAGAATGGTTCCGCATTTAATTTCCCCAACACTGTATACAATGCAGCAGGCGGATATCTTTCAATCAAGACGGGAATGAGAGGATACAATGTAACAATTACAAACGGCAACCAGTCAGGCCTTGCATCGGTATGTTATGCAGCCAATGAAATCAAGCAGAACAGAGCAGCTGCAATGCTTGCTTCGGGAACTGATGAAAACAGTGCCGTTATGAATAAGCTTTATACACAGCTCGGACTTGTATCCGATGCAAAGAGCGATATTTATGCTGATGAAAAAGGCATGAATTTATCCGACGGTTCCGTAACAATCGCCCTTGAAAAAGCATCTCAGGCAGATTCGCATTCGGCAAAGAAATATGCAAAGATTGCCGGTTATGCCATGACTCATGAATGTGTTGAGTACGGTACGGTTAAGGGTTCGGACGAAGGACTTGCAAAAGCGATCAACGAAGCATGCAAAGATGCAGGAATCAATGCAGACAAAATTGATGCCGTATTCGGATTCGGTAACGGTATCAAAGACGTGGATGACATCGAAAAGAACGTATACGCAAAAGTATTCAACAAAGCGATTCCCGTCATCAACGTTAAGGATTATGTCGGTGAAGCAAGAGCTGCAGCAGCTACACTTTCCGCAGCACATGCTGCACTTACGCTTGCAGGCGAACTCGGTGATTCACAGAACGCTTACATCTTCAACGGCGGTGAGGTTAAGAAAGACAAAGTCGATACAAAGAACTTTGAATACTGCTTGGCAACATCCTACGGTGTCGGCGGTTCTTACAGCGCAGTCGTACTTAAGAGAGTTTAATCTTAGAGGGGATTTATAAAAATGGATAATAACGAAAAGAAGATAGCACTTGTTACAGGTGCAAGCCGCGGTATCGGAAGAGCATGTGCAATTGCCCTTGGCAAAAAGGGATACACGGTAATCATCAACTACAATTCAAACGAGGATGCCGCAAACGAAGTTAAGGGCATCATTGAGGCAGCAGGCGGAGAGGCAGATATCTACAAGGCCAATGTTGCAGTACTCGATGAAGTTAAACTTATGTTCAGAGAACTTACCAAGAAGTTTGGAAAGATTGATGTTCTTGTAAACAATGCGGGCATCGTTAAGGATGAATATGTACTTATGATGACACCCGATACGATTGACAAGTGTCTGGACTTAAACATCAAAGGATATATGTACTGCTCACAGCAGGCAGCTTTGAAGATGTTCTCAAAGAAGAAAGGCTGCATCATCAACGTATCGTCTGTCAGCTCCAAACTTGCGGTAGCAGGACAGAGCGTTTATTCGGCTACAAAGGGTGCGGTTAACTCCATGACGGCAACAATGGCAAAGGAACTTGCTCCTTACGGAATCAGAGTAAATGCCGTTGCGCCCGGATTCATAGCAACCGATATGGTTGACAAGCTTCCAGAGGACAAGAAGAAAGAATATCTTGATACGATTCCTTTCGGAAGATTCGGTACACCCGAAGAAGTCGGAGAAGTGGTTGCAATGCTTGCAAGTGAAGAAGCGGCATATATTACAGGTCAGGTACTTGTTATTGACGGCGGTTTAAGCCTGTAGGAAAAGACTCTCATATTGTTTGAAGATTGCGGTTGATTGCAAACAAGCAGACAGACAATGAAGATTAATTGAGGAAAAAATTATGATGAATATCAATGAAGTACAAAAAAGAATAAAACAGCGTCCTCCTTTTCAGATGATTGAAAAAGTCATAGAGATAAGAGGCGGTGAATATGCAAAGGGAATTAAAAATGTTTCCATTAACGAGCCTTATTTTATGGGACATTTTCCCGATGCACCCATCATGCCCGGAGTGCTTATCGTTGAAGCATGCGCACAGCTTTGCTCCGTAACGATAGAAAGTGACGGAACGGATGAGGGAAAGATATATGTGCTTTTAAAATGCGATGAGTTTAAGTTCGTAAAGCCCGTTCTTCCGGGTGATACGCTTACCATCGAAGTTACCAAAGACGGAGGCGGAGCAGGACTTGTGAAATTTGACTGCAAGGCATTCGTTGACGGTGAATTAAGAGCCAAGGGCAAACTTGCTTTTTGTGCCGTGGATAAGGCAAATATCTACGGATAAAAAGGATACATGTTTAGAATTAATTGCTAGTTAGGAGAAGAAAATGGGCAAAAGAGTTTTTATGTTCCCCGGACAGGGATCTCAGTACATCGGAATGGGAAAAGAAATCTGTGAGAAGTATCCCGTTGCGAAAGAAGTATTCGACAAAGCATCGGAGATTACGGGACTTGATGTGGCAGCTATGTGCTTTGAGGAAAACGATAAGATCAACATCACTGAGTATACTCAGATTTGTATGCTTACCGTGGAAGCAGCACTTTTTGCCGTATTGAAAGAAAAAGGAATTACTTACGATTTAACTGCAGGATTAAGCCTCGGAGAATACGGCGCACTTATCGCTTCGGGAGCAATTAGCATGGAAGATGCATTTGCGATTGTCAGAAAAAGAGGAATCTACATGCAGAATGCTGTACCTGAAGGCGGCGGGATGAGCGCAGTCATCGGACTTGATGCAAGTGTTATAGAGGATGCTTGCAAGGAAGTAATGGACAACAAAGATATGTACGATAAAGGGGACAGCTCACTTCCCTTCACCGTATCGGTTGCCAACTACAACAACCCCAAGCAGTCTGTTATCACAGGAAGAAAAGATGCAGTGCTTGCAGCAGGAAAGATTTGTGAAGAAAAGGGTGCTTTAAAGGTAGTTGAACTTAACGTAAGCGGACCTTTTCATTCATCTTTATTGCAGGGCGCGGGAGAGCAGCTTGCCGAAGCGCTTAAGGATGTTGAAATCAAAGACATCACAATTCCTTATATAGCAAATGTGACAGCCGAATACGTTACGGATAAAAACGATGTAAAGGAACTTTTAAAGAAACAGGTATATTCATCGGTAAGATGGCAGCAGTCACTGGAACTTATGATTAAAGACGGTGTGGATGAATTCATTGAAATCGGACCCGGACATACTCTTGCCGGATTTGTTAAAAAGATCGACAGAGGACTTAAGACCGTTAATATTGATACATTGGAAGATCTCGAAAAATTTTTACAGTAAACTAACATATTTTGCGTTTAATAATCATTGGCATGATGCTTGAATTATTAAAGGAGAAAAGCGTATGGGATTATTTAATTTTAATAAAACAAAAGAAAAAAAACCTGCAGATATCACCATTTCGCCGGAATCGATAATATGTCCGGTTTGCAAAAAAGAAATATTCAAAGAAGAAGCCAAGCGCATGAAATATATCTGCCCTGAATGTAATTATTATTTCAGGGTTAGAGCAAACAACAGAATTCGTATGGTTGTTGATGAAGGTTCATTTGAAGCCTGGTTTGACGATATTCGTACCGAAAATCCTCTTGATTTCCCCGACTATGAAGGAAAGATAGAAGATACGATGGAAAAAACCAAACTGACCGAAGGGGTTACTGTCGGAAGCGCACTTATTAAAGGTGAAAAAATCGTAATAGGTGTTATCGATTCAAGATTCCTTATGGGAAGTATGGGACATGTTGTCGGAGAAAGAATAACTCTCGCAGTTGAGCGTGCTACAAAAGAAAGACTTCCGGTAATACTTTTCTGCTGTTCGGGCGGTGCCAGAATGCAGGAAGGTATCATATCTCTTATGCAGATGGCAAAAACTTCCGCTGCATTAAAGAAACATTCGGATGCCGGACTCTTATATGTATCCGTTCTCACTGATCCTACGACAGGCGGTGTGACAGCATCTTTCGCAATGCTCGGAGATATTATTCTTGCAGAGCCCAAAGCACTTATAGGATTTGCAGGACCCCGTGTTATCGAGCAGACCATCGGAGAGAAACTTCCCGAAGGATTCCAGCGTTCGGAATTCCAGCTTGAACACGGTTTTGTCGATGCAATCGTAGAGAGAAACAATCTTCGCGAAACACTTGCAAAAATCGTTAAGATGCATGTTGAAAAAGAAGGATATGCAAATTTCGATCCGGAGTTTGACAATGTAAGATATGATGCGACGGAACTTATGAAAGAGAGAGCTGCAAAGAGCAAACCTTTGGGTGTATGGGACAAGGTTTGCGCGGCAAGACAGCTTTTCAGACTTCAGTCGGAAGATTATATCAATACAATTTTTGATGACTTTATCGAGCTTCACGGCGACAGGTATTTCAGAGACGATCCTGCCATTATGGGCGGTATCGGATATCTGGACGGACAAAGCGTAACGGTAATCGGTGTCAACAAAGGAAAGAGCCTTGAGGACTGTAAGAAGCATAATTATGGCATGCCTTCACCCGAAGGATACAGAAAAGCACTGCGTTTAATGAAGCAGGCCGAGAAATTCCACAGACCGGTTATCACATTTGTAAACACATCCGGAGCTTATCCCGGACTTAAGGCAGAAGAAAACGGACAGGGAGAAGCGATAGCCAGAAACCTTTTTGAGATGGCAGGACTTAAGACACCGATTCTTACAATAATGATCGGTGAAGGCGGAAGCGGCGGCGCACTTGCGCTTGCTGTGGGAAATGAAGTCTGGATGGAAGAGAATGCCACGTATTCGATTCTTTCCCCCGAAGGCTTTGCATCGATTCTTTGGAAGGATTCAAGCCGTTCGACCGAGGCAGCAGAGGTTATGAGAATAACCGCTCATGACATGAAGGAATTAAAGGTTATAGAAGATATAATTCCTGAGTATGGTATGGCTGATGAGGATGCACTTACTTCAATTTCTTCGTATATGAAAGGCCATATGAAAGATTTCCTAAGAAAAATGAATCAAAAAAGTGTCGATGAAATCGTCGAAGAGAGGTATTCACGATTCAGAAAATTTTGATATAATACAAAGTGTCCGAGTGTTTCGGGCACTTTGATTTTTTAAAAGGGGAGAAAAAATGAAAAGAAAGATTTTACGAATTGCTTCGTCGCTTCTTTGCGTGAGTATGCTCTTTGGTTGTACTTTAAACGAAAACCTGTCCTGGGATACGCCAATAGATCAGGTATTTGTTGAACAGACACCCGATCCGGTAAAAGATTCCGATACGGATCCCGTTGCACAATTGCCTGATACGAATGACACGACAGAAAATCAAAATCCGGAAGCCGACAATGGCACAAACGACGGCAAGGATAAGGCAGCGAATTCGGATTTAAATGAATTTGATATTGTTGCAGCAGACAATACCGTTTTTCCGAATCATTTTTCTACATGGCATGAAACACACCAAGATTTTCCTTCCATGGATATTTATGTTTCCGGTTCAGACAAAAATGATGAAGTAATATGGGAAAGAGTTTTCCCGGATATAAATGTAGGTCAGTATGAAATGTATACCGACATAGGGTTTTTAAATGACGATTTCATTGTTGTTATTGACGGAACACTCTATGCATTTAACTGTTATACGGGATTGACGGACTGGATTGTTGAAGATGCCGGCTACAGCTGCTCGTATGCGTTTAAAGATAATACCATATATATAAGCGGCTACGAGGGACCTGAGCTTGTTGTAATCGACGCAAACGGAAATGTAGTGCACAGATACGACCAGTTTACCAATGAAAATGATTTGGGCGATTATTATTGGGCATGCGATCTCTTTTTTGAAGACGAAAAACTATATAAAAAATACGACAGTTCGAACTTCTGCCTTTTAGTCAATCCGAGAACGGGAGAAGCAATCCCCGAAGAGTTTTCGGAAGGGTCTGAAGAAAAGTTTGAAGAACTTTTAAGAGAGTGGGAATTTGGAAATTATCAGGGAAGAACAGATCTAGAGTGCACCTATGCCAAAGATATTACCGGTGAATGTACATTGGAGATTAACGAAGGATACTATGTTTCATTCCATTTTCAGGATAAGGATATCGATTTAAATGCAGATTATGTAAAAGGATATTTCAGACCCAGGGATTTGTATGATGGTGTAAGAGATGATTTTTACGGTGAATGGGTTCTTGAATGCGAGGTTGACCCCTGCAACTATTTTGCGATGCAGATGACAGAACCGGATACCCTTGAAATGATATGGTTTGTTACGGAAGGTGACAATACGGAGTTCTATAAGTTTGACTTTATGGATGCGCAACTTCTTCAGTATTATCAGGACAAGCTTGAATTAAACAATCAAAATAAATAAAAACTATAAAGGTTTAAAAGAAAGGAACTAAACAATGGCAGAAAAACCCATAGTAACAATTACAATGGAAAACGGAGATGTGATTAAGGCTGAACTTTATCCCGAAATCGCACCTCAGTCGGTTAACAATTTTATTTCGCTTATCAAAAAAGGATTTTATGACGGATTGATTTTCCATCGTGTTATCAACGGATTTATGATCCAGGGAGGATGCCCTGACGGAACAGGAATGGGCGGCCCCGGATACAGCATTAAGGGCGAATTTGCGGCCAACGGATTTGAGAACAACCTTAAGCACACAGAAGGTGTACTTTCAATGGCAAGAGCAATGGATCCCAATTCAGGCGGAAGCCAGTTCTTTATCATGCATAAAACTTCTCCACATCTTGACGGATCTTATGCAGCATTCGGAAAGGTTATCGAGGGCTTGGAATATGTAAACCGAATTGCGGAGTGCGACACCAATCCTTTTAATGACAAGCCTCTTAAGCCTCAGGTAATGAAAACCGTTACAGTAGAAACATTCGGCGTGGATTATCCCGAACCTGAAAAGCTTTAATTTTGAATTTTATTAACAAAATGAGGTTATAAACGGTCTGAAAAAGGACAAAAGTTATGTTTACCGGATTCTGTTCACAATTTGTTCATATTTTTATTACAAATTGTTAATGACAATATCATTGTTTGTTAACTTGCATCTCATATAATGATTATCGTAGAAAGCAGATAATCATGCAGAGATTACACTAAATAATACTTATGTCACAGTTTTTCAGATCTAATGCCCGGTAGCGAAATGTTACCGGGCATCCTCCTTTTTAGGGGAAATACCACCGGAAACGGTGGTATTTGTTTTATAAGGTTTTTGGTATAATAAAGAAGTGTAATAATACTTATTGGTTAACGGAGAAGCATTTATGGAAAAAAAGAAAATAAAAAAACCGTTGAAGATATTTATTATTTTATTTTTGGCATTTGTTTTAATACTTGCGGGATTAATCATATTTCACAGAATTAAACATGGATCGGATATAAAATATCTCACCGAAAAAGGCTATTATAATCCTGTCTCAATAGGCGATTGTTCTTTAAATGCAGTAAAGTTCGGAAATGAAAACAGCGACAGAAAAATAGTGGTATTAAGCGGTATGGGCTCAGGCTTGTCTGTAGATATGAGACCAATGACAAAAGAACTCGAAGATGATTATATGTTTATCTTTATCGGAAGAGCCGGATGGGATGGCAGCGATGATAAGAAAGATGAACGTTGTGTCGAAACGATTGTTGAAGAGTATCGAAGCGCATTAAAAGCATCAGGCTTGGAAGGGCCATACACACTAATGGCGCATTCCATGGGCGGTGTATATGCTTCTTATTGGGTAAGCAAGTATCCGGAAGAGATAGATGCATTTATTAATATAGACGGAACTTATGTGGAACCAATTACGGAAGAAGAAATGTCAGGAAGTTCTTCAGGCAACTTACTGTTAAAAGCAGCTGTTAATCTTGGAATCGGTGATATTCTCCTTCCTGCTTTACTTAGTAACGATTCCAATCTTCCCAAAGATGAATGGCGCATTTATTGTATTTTTCAATTAATGTCCATATCCTCCGATGCGGTTGCCAAAGAAGGTTCGGCCATAAACATAAACAGAAATGCCACATGGAATTCTCTTGTCGAAACTGATATTCCAAAGCTTTATATTTCATCAAGAGACGGAGATTTGACTGATGCAGTGAGCAAAGAAGCGAATGAAAAAGAACTGATTCCGTACCTTGAAAAAATGGGCAATTATGAGATAGCATATCTTCCGGGAAGCCATTTCATTTACAAAACAGAACCCGAGAAGTGTCGGGAAATTATAGAAGAATTTATTAAGGAAAACGAATAGAAGGAAAAGATTGAACGAAGAATTCATTGTTTTTTGTAAAATCCGAAATATACAGATGGATGAAAAACTTGTTTGTGAAGATACATTCGATGTTGATTTAACCGTTCTGGATCCGGTTATTTATTCGGGCAGATATCACAGCCTCGGAAAGATGTTGGGAAAGATTGGTGATTTTATATGAGCAACAGTTTAGGAGTTAATCCGGAAGATTCAATGATTTTTGTAAATAGCAATTTATCCGAATTTATAGACAGTTTGCGGAGTAATGATGAGTAGAAAAAATATTAACAGAGGTCAGAATTTAGTTGATCAAATCAGGGGATTATTAGGAAGTGCTATATGTCTTTTATTGTTTTTTGCTGGGATGGGTTTGAGTTATTTAATCCTTTTAATTGATGATAACCATACAAAAGCAATTATTCTGATTATACATTCAGCTATTCATTTGATTCTTATGATTCTTGCTGTCGTATTTACATTTATAGATCAATACAGAATGCTAAAACAAGGCAGGTGTATATGGCTTACTGAGGACGGACCAATTTATATATGGAAATTTGCCGGAGGAACTCTCGTGTTGGCTTTTGTTTTGGAGGCACTATTTTTGTTTATAAATATTGCTGCTGCAAAGGATTTCTTAGGCAGGATATAAGGAGTTCAATATCTTAATAACACAAGGATTATCATTTCAATTGAAGAGAAAGATTAAGAATTCATAAATGTATTGACAAGGGTGCGATTATGAGCAAAAAGAAAGTTGAGCATGTTGTCTTTGATGGTATGCGAAAGATAAAAAAGAAAATCAATGTCAGCAAATACAACACGAAAACTCATTCTGAAAAAAGAAAAGAGAAAGAATAAAAATGCGAAAAAAATTGTTGATTACGATAGGCATCATATTATTATTTTTATTATTGGTATCCGGCTGTTTTGGTGTCCAAATATACCGGTATATTCGTGAAACTGACAAATCTGATCGCGCGCATTACAGCTGGATTGCGCACATGCCGTACTTTGCCGAATACATAGAGGATAATGGCTTGGGCGAATTCAGAACCGGAACTCATGAATTTTTACAAACAAAAAAATTCCGAAGCCCTGAGGAATTGAGTGCTAATTTGCCGGTGGGCTTTTCTGATGCAATAAATGATGCACTGGCTTCCGGTGCGTCTGAAAAAGCTGTCGATTTAAAGAACAAGCCGGTCACTCTGTATGAAATAAATCCTGAACTTCTGCCATTGGAAGAAAAGGAAAGTGATTATGGAGTGGAATGTCATTACTGTGTTATGGAGTACCCGGATAAAAAATATCGTTTTGTGCTGATTACAGATTTAGCATACACAAGATAAGTGAAATATTACAGTTTCACAATCATAAATATAAAGACGATGTACGAAGGAGTTTTACGAAGCACAGGGGGACGTGAACATGAGTGATTTCATTTGGTTTATAATAATTGCCGTACTTTTCTTGCTTTTGGGAATTATATTTGCCGTTTTAGGATGGCTTATATGGAAAAAGCAGAAAATGAATCTTATTATAAGTTCTCATTGTGATAAAGTTAAAGACGAGGATAAAAAATCATATTGTAAACTTTTCGGAACAGGAGTTTTTGCTATAGGAATCGGCTTTTTGGTGTCCGGGGCGTGCACGCCGTTTGTTCAATCAGTTTTCTCTTTCGTCCCAATGACTGTCGGATTGATTACAGGGATAGTGATGATTGTTTCTTCAGTGATGAAATACAATAAATAATTTTGGGGGAAACAACATGAAAATAATCAATCTTATTGAAAATACGGAAGGAATCAAAGGATGTGTATTTGCTCACGGACTATCGTTTTATGTTGAGACTGTAAAACACAAACTTTTGCTGGACTTGGGGCCTTCTGCGGATACAATTAAAAATGCATCATCTTTGGGAGTAGATCTGACTGCGGTTGATACTGTTATTTTAAGTCACGGCCACTATGATCATTCCGGAGGAATCATTCCGTTTACAAAAGTTAACGACAGAGCTCTTATATACATGCAGGAATCTGCAACAAAGGATTATTATGCGGATGACGGTATGGAAGCATCAGAGAGGTTTCGATATATCGGAATCGATAAGGAAATTGCAGGGCTTCCGCAGGTGAGGTTCTTAAGCGGGGGAGCGACAATTGATGATGAACTGGAGATTTTCACAATAAGAAAAAGAAGTCATGATCTTCCTTTTACAAATAAAAGACTTTTGGTTCTTGATAAAGACAAATATCTTCAGGATGATTTTTGCCATGAACATTTTCTGGTAATACATCAGGCGGGAAAGTCGATTTTGATGTCCGGATGTGCCCACAACGGAATTCTCAGCATAATTGATGCATATAAGGATAAATATGGCAAGGCTCCGGATATGGTAATCAGCGGATTCCATTTGGTCAAAAAGACTGATTACAGCGACGAAGAAATCGAAGAAATCAAAACCATAGCCGAAGAACTGAACAAATTTCCGACAAAGTTTGTTACATGCCACTGCACCGGGCTTCCGGCTTTTGATATAATGAAAAATATTATGGGCGACAAACTTGAATATGTTCATTCCGGCGAAGAAATATCGTTATGTGAGATTTAACTGCGCCCAGGTATTAAATAAAAAATATTTGCATGACTCAGCTTTTTGGAGATATTTATGAACTTGACGGATAAACTTGAAAAAAACAAAGATTTGACGGATTCGGAATTTGAGGAACTCATAGCTGCCGAAGATGAAGATACAAAAGAATATCTTGCTTTGCGTGCAAGAGCGGTAAGAGAAAGCATATATAAAAAAGATGTATATTTAAGAGGTCTTATCGAATTCACGAATTACTGCAAAAACGACTGCCTTTATTGCGGCATAAGAAGAAGCAATAAAAATGCCGCAAGATACAGGCTTAGCGAGGAGCAGATTTTAAACTGCTGCGATTCGGGATATAAGCTAGGATTTCGCACTTTTGTTTTGCAGGGCGGAGAAGATGCGTATTTTACTGATGACGTTTTAATTCCGCTTATTGAGGAAATAAAAAGACGGCACCCCGATTGTGCGCTGACTCTTTCCATAGGCGAGAGGGAGAGAGACAGTTATCAAAGACTCTTTGATGCAGGAGCCGACAGATATCTTTTAAGACATGAGACTGCAGACAAAGCACATTATGAGTCGCTTCATCCAAAAGAGATGTCATTTGAACACAGAATGAAATGTCTTTATGACTTAAAAGAAATAGGATATCAGGTCGGATGCGGCATGATGATCGGCTCACCGGGACAGGAGATTAAACATCTGGTTAAAGATTTAAGATTCCTTCAGGAATTAAAACCAGAGATGGTCGGAATAGGTCCTTTTATTCCGCATCACGATACTCCGTTTTCGGATAAGGAAACAGGAAGCGTTGATATTACTTTAAAACTTCTTTCAATCATAAGGCTCATGCTTCCCGATTGCCTTCTGCCCGCCACTACGGCTCTCGGAACGGCGGATGGACTCGGTAGAGAAAAAGGAATTCTTGCCGGCGCAAATGTTGTTATGCCGAACTTATCTCCCACGGATGTCAGAGACAAATATCTTCTCTACGACAATAAAATCTGTACGGGCGATGAAGCGGCGGAGTGTATTCGATGCATGACGCTCAGAGTAAAGAAGGTCGGATACGAAGTGGTACAAAGCCGCGGGGATCATAAGAATTTTGTGAAAAATTAAATCGTTGACCGAATAAATAAAATAATATATGATACAGAAGAATGAAATGTACGGAGGATTTAAAAGATGGCAGAAATTACCAAAGATATGACTATCGGTGAGATTATAAGCGCTAAACCTAATGCCGTTCCCGTTTTAATGGGCGCAGGAATGCATTGCATCGGATGCCCCGCTGCTCAGGGCGAGACACTTGAAGAAGCAAGCATGGTTCACGGAATTGATGTGGATGCATTGGTTTTTGCTCTTAATCAGAAAGAACAATAGATTCAATATCTCAAAACAAATAAAAGGACGTGTGAAAAAACGAAAGTTTTTTCATACGCCCTTTTATCGCTTTATTAATGCCGGCGGCGGGACTTGAACCCGCACGTTGTTGCCAACAACAGATTTTGAGTCTGCCTCGTCTGCCA
>DFEM01000083.1 GCA_002369155.1 Lachnospiraceae bacterium UBA3802
TATACATGGCTCATTACATCATGTCTTACGAGTTTTTCTCTTTCTTTTGCGACATCATAATTAATGTCGTTAACATGGGCTTTCATTTCCTCAATCATCTCGGGAGTAATCTGAGAAAGACCGAGTTCCATTTCTGTCTCAGCCAATGCAATCCAAAGTTTTCTCCATGTGGAAAATTTCATGTCCGGAGAAAAAATATACTGCATTTCTTTGGAAGCATATCTCTCCGAAAGAGGGGAAACATATCTGTCTGTATCCATAGATAATTCACCTTTCAAAATATTAATTCTTTGTTTAAAAACAGTACTTTATGATTTTATTAAACGATAGGCTCAAAATCAAGAAAAAATTATTCCGATTCGAAATCTTTCATCATATTGACAAGTTCGACTGAATATTTGGGATACCTCTTAATCATTTCTTTTATCTCATCCCTTATGGATTCTGCCTTTTTCGTGTTTTCCTCTATTGCATCACGAAGCTTTTGCCTTCTGCCTATCATTTCGTGACGAATCTCAACAAGTTCGTTTCTGTTTACCAAAGCTTCCGGAGTATGTACCCAGGAAACCGGATCGTAAAGCTGAAGATTCTTAAGAAGTGACAATAATCTTCTTTTTGCGGCGGGAAGGTCCTTATTTGCCTGCTCATACTGCTCTCTTCTGTGTTTTTCCTCGGTAAACACATCGAAATCTTCTTTAAAATGTTTGGAAGAATCCGTATCGTATTTAATGTAGAGATAATCCAGAAGGTTGGTATTGTTGACAAATCTTATCTTTACGGAATTCTGAAGCTGAATAATCTTAATAATGGTTTTATCGAGTTTCTTTGATTCCTTGTTTAAATCATTACCTTTAAGGAAAAGGAAAGAATAAACTATAAGAATTATGGTCACACTCAAAAGGAATCCCAATTTGACATCAAGTCCGAGAGATATCGCAAGGATTAAAAGAGTAATCATACATACTGCGAAAGCAACGGATGAAATAATCAAAACACCTACAATGTTTTTAAGCATAAGCTTTAGTTCATGTCTTCTGAAATTAAGCGCCTGCTTTTCTCCTTCAACCTTCTTTAAATCCGATTTGATCATGCCCTGAAATTCTTCGGCATCTTTTATTTTTTTGTAAATCTCTGTAAAATCATCCGAATATCTGTCCATTTTTTCGTACAGATCTTCATCCATCAAAGGCTTTTCGAGATAATATTTTTCTTTGTTCTGCTTAACGGAAATAATGCCATTTGCAGCATCTTCAATGGGTATTTTAAGTTCTTTTGGAATTCTGTCTATCTCATCGCAGTCATTCAGGTAATTTGTCAGAGCATTGTATTCAAGCCGCAAATCATCAATGTCGGAAGATATCTCCTTCATCTGTAAAAATGCAGTAGATACATATTTTTTTCTTTCCTCGTCGTTATGAATCTGACTGTCGAGAAAATCAAAAGGTGACTGTTCGTCAATATTCTCTTTTTTTCTGAAAAGATTTTTAAAGAAACCCATATGAACCATTAATAAACATATTTATTGTATTCTTCTTTTTTCTCGTTGATCTTCACGTTAAGGTAATTACAGAAAGCATATCTTCCGGATTCGTCGCTCTCTTCCTTTTTGTTGAGAAAATCCACGTATTCGGGACTTTCAAGAAATTCCTTCTTGGCTTTTTCTATATCTGCTTCAAGGCGAAGTGTCACTTCTCTCATCTTTGAATCATCACCAATCATTCTCACATATTCCCTGTCGGTAAGCGTAAATCTCAAAGTTGCGATATATGCATAATAATGAACGGGATTCTCATCGCAGTCATAGGCTCTCAAGAAATCATCGGCAGCCTGTTCAAAAAGGAAAAGTCTGGCTTTGGCAACTCCCATATTGTGATAAACCGAAGCCACTCTTTCGGATTCTTCATCATTAAGAGAGGAAAGCAAAAGCTCATATTCTCTGATTGCATAAGAATATCTTTCCTTGGTAAGGAAGAAATCTCCTCTTGCTTTTCTTTTATCGAATTCGGAGCTTCCTTCGGATTCTTTTATTACCTTTAGAATTCTGTCCGCTTCCTGATCGGTAATGAAAGGAGCCTTCTTTAAAAGAGATGACACAATCTTGGTGATATCTGCCTTCGCTCTTATTAACTTTTCTATCATTTCGGCAAGCTCTTTTGCGCTACAGTCTTCGTTAAGCCACTTTATAAGGTCTTTGTTGAACATGTCCACGCAAAGAAGTTCCGGATATTCTCCGAGACAATAAATCAATTCATCACCCGAATAAACCGAAACGCATATTCTGTCCAAATAAAAAGGTCTGCTTGCTTTTCCCGATATGGGGCTGTAAACACTTCCCATAACACTATCCTTCCAGTTTTAATTCCTGTTCCCAGTCTTTTCCGCTTGAAGGGAACAATTCGCCGAATCCCATATCCCATACCTTAAACTGTACGGTATTTTCATTGACCATCTTAACTTCAATGGATACCCTTGTAATCTTGTTGCTTGTAACCGTAAGGCCCGAGAGGGTAATCTCACCGTAAGTTATACTGTTATTGTTAAGATATGAAAGATATATATTTATTTTATCCGTTTCTTTTAATATGAGTTCGCAGCTTCCGTCGGCCTCAAACCACTGTGTACCGGCTTCAATCAGGGGAATCTGCTTTCTTGGCGAATCGTCGGTTTCTACACCGAGCGTTACTTTAAGTCTGTCATTTCCTAAAAATTTAATCTTATCCTCTTTTCCCGAAGGATTAAGTTTTTCCTTTGCGGCAAAACATGCACCCTTGGAAAACAGGTTGTTGCCTTTGAATACTTTCCTTCCCTTGCAAAGATATTGAAGGGATTCGGACGCCCAATCCGAATAGAAACATTCACCGATCAAATAAACACCGGAATAAATGGTGGAATTGCAAAGAGAAGAAGAAATCTTTAAGAATAAAGCATCCTTTTCTCCTTTTTCATAACTTACGGGAGCCTCTGATGAAAAATCCACATATTCTCTGACATCCACAGTCGCAACGCCGGGATTTTTAAAGAAGTTTCTCATAAGAGAATATGAACGAAGTTTTTCTCCCGATGTATCAAATAGCAGAATATTGTGATTCTGCAGTTCTCCGCTTTGATAAAGCATGTAATAGAAAAAGCTTTCTTCGTAAGTAACGAAATGAAGAATATCCGGATTGATTTTAAGCATTCCCGGCAATTCCATAAGCATGCGAATCGTGTCGGAATCGGCATCCTTTAGTGTTACGGTCAAAGAAAGAATCTTATCGGGTGTAACCATAACAGGGAATATAAGAAGAACCTTCTTTAAGAAAAGAAGGAATATATCTTTTGCAAGATATTCTTCCCTGTCAATACGTACCGTTTTGCCAAGTCTTGCCTTTTCAAAAAGATTGTCGGTCAATACTCCGTCATCTTCCGCTTCCTTTGCTTCTTTGCCGAAAAGCCATGCACCGTCGGTTCTTCTTTTTAACATGTAAAGAGGAACATTGTATTCTTCGGTATTTTCCATAATCGCAAGAGTGGACGGATTATCCGAATCCGCTTTGCATACCGAAATCTGTGCAAAGGAATCGTTGATGTCGAGTCCGACAACATATCGTTCTTTATTAATTTTGTCAAATACTTCTTTGATATCCGAAATCATTAGATGCTCACATACTTTCTTTTTCTAAAGTTTACTGATATATCTTAAACAATTCTTTGGTAAGGAAATCTTTTTCCATATAGGAAACAAGGTCACTCTCTACCGTCTGATAATCATCAAGCTTCTTTGCGATGATACAATCGTTAAGAAGAGTGAATCTCCATGGTTTGGTTTCATTTTCGTATTCGCTTCTTGTAAGAACGGAACTTTGTGTAAGCTGTTCCATATTCTGATTCTCTTCGGTGATATAATACTGTACCGTCTCATCGCAGAAAAGAATGAATGATTTAACGAATATACCGCTGTAAAGATGGTTCATTTCTTCCTTGCGATATTCGGTTGCGGCGCCGTCGTCATGTTCGATGCAATAATGAATAACCACATGCCCTCTGGGATTGCCTTTGTATTCGACAAAGGAGTAATCCGAATATCCCTGAAGATTTCTGCATACAGGTTCAAATGACATAAAGAACGGGAAACAGATTTTCTTTTCAAGTTCTTCGTTAACAAGATCTTCGATAAGATTGGCATTCCATACTTCTTTGGGCGAATTCGAATAATATTTCAAAAGCGCAAGCTTTGAAACCCTGTTAATCTTCTCTTTTTCCAAAAGAAGTTTTTCTATTCTTGCGAATATATAATCATCCGTAACAGTATCTTTTACAAAATAATCGTAAGCACACTGTGCAAGGAAAGCTTTTTCAAGTTCCACACTTCCCTGCATTTCCACAAAAGCATCAAGGTATTTAATCTTATCCGCACAGAAAACATTGGAGAACAAAAGCTGAATAATAATGTTTTCTACAAGCATGTAGGTATCGAGTCCGAAAGCTTCGCAATCCTTGTACAGATTCTTTAATTCTTTAATGCTTCCTCTGAAATGCTGTTCAAGATAAGCTAAAATATTTCCGTCGTATTTGCCCTCTCTGTATGCGTACTGCGCATAAGAAATAAGCATGTCGTTTTCTTCAAAATCCGTTCTTTCCAAAAGCCTTGAGACAAGTCTTAAAATGCCCTTAATCTGAACATGTTCAGGACCGAATCCCTCGAGAACGGAAAATGCGGTATCATACATGCCTCTTGCAATAAGAACCTGCAGAAATTCGCCTTTTTCATCCCCTTCGAAAATCTCGGGTTTGACATTGTTTAATATATCTTCAAGCTCAGCATAATAATCATTGTCAAAATAGAATTTCAAAAGGCCTTTGATAATAGTCTTTTTGTATGTATAAGTAATAATATCCGAATGAAGAAGTCTCTCATAATCGAATACATTGTCTTCCGTCACAAGATCATATGAATACGAGCTCTCAACTCTGCACATTATAAGACCGATTTTTTCGGATACAAGATGCGCAATCTTTTCAAGAAGCATCGGATTGTTAAGTATTGCCTCTGATATATTTTCATCGGGTACAACAGTTCTGTTGCCGTGAATATCCTCGTAGAACAATCTGAATTCCTTCGAATAAATCGGACAGTATACTATTCCGTTTTCCGGAGTAAATCTCTGCTCACCGATAATCTTATCGTGAATAAGAATTACTCTTCTGACTCCTTCGGGAACCTTGACTCTTCTGACAAACTGAAGAGTTACGCATTCGTTGGCATTATCCTCATTTACAAAATCAGGATTCATGACCTTTGCGTAAATATAGAGCAAATCTTCATTGATATGTTTTTCTTTTAACTGTTCCGTAGCAAATGCTTCGAGCGTCTCTCTGTAGGAAACGGCAATCTCCGGATATTTTGCTTTTCTTGTCAGAACATTGTGATAAAGGAACGCTTTCTTCCTGTAATCAAGATCGTTTTGATAAGCAAAATACATCATAACCATCTGCGGCAGATCCTTGTCATAATCAAGAGGCAGACAGTCCATGTAAAATTCATAAAGTCTGGTGATGCGAAGTTCGGATTCGACTCCGAGAGAATACCATTCAAAATACTCTCTTCCTATCTTGTTTCCTTTGCAAAGATAAGAAACTATAGTATTCAGAAGTTCTTTGCTCGGCATATATGCATATTGATATTTTAATATTTCAAACCATATTGGCTTGTATTCTTTGAGTCTGGATACAAAGAACTGAATACGTTCGCCGAGATTAGCGCTTATGGCCTTATATTTAAGACCGAATCTTAATACGGCTTCCTCATAATCTTCAAGTTTCATCAAAAGCGAAGGATTCTCATTTAATATATTCAATCCCTCGATATAGAGGAAAGGCGAATTGTTGCCCAGTCGGAACTGTTCTATAAGGAATTCAAGTTTCTTCTCATTCTTGGCATAAAACTCTTCTGTAAGATAAATAATGAGCCATGAAAGAACGGAATTACCCATGTCTTTCGAATAGAATTTTCTGATCTTTTTAAGCGATCTGTTAACGATATCGGATTCCTTTGATAACAAAGATGTAATATAAAGATAATATCCGTAAGTTTCGTCGGATAATTTCTCATTAACGATAAGTTCGTCAACTCCTTCAAGGATTCTTGCGGCATCTTTTTCTTTTTTGTTAATAATGAAAATCTGCGCTTTGAACAAAGCACTTAAAATATTGTGTTCGTTTGTTCCGTTAATGGTCTCGGCAATCTTTAAGCTTTCCATGCACCACTCATCCTGTGATATTCTGTCAAGCGAGAATTCAATATAAAGCCTGAACAATTTGTCCAGAGCCTTTTTAAACATATAATTCTCGTGCTTAGTAATATCTTTTCTTTCATTGTCGACAAGAATATTCACGCAGAAAGTTTCCTTGGGCGTATCAATGAAAATTTTACCGAAATTCCTTCCCGCTTTTAAGAATTCGGGAATAATCTTTACTTCTATTTCAAGCTTGTCGTCTTCAAAATCATCACCGCCAAAATGCGTAAGCGGAACAAAAACAAATCCTCCGTCGGAGCGAACATCTACATTGGCATAGCCCCATGTATTCTTTTCGACAACAATCTTTTTGGTAATCTCGCTCTTGGGATTGACTATAACTATGTCTTTTTCGTCAACAGTATATTTAATACGGTCTTTTTTCTTGATTTCAACAAGGAATTCGTCGATATTTGCTTCGTTTAAAACATTTTCGCTTAAACCCCTGTAAAGGCTTTTGTATTTTGCATCGTTGCCGGAGATAATCGTAACAAAATCATTGGAATAAAAAATGTTTACCGCTTCATTCCAATTGGTCCTTGCAAGATTGGCGAAATGAAAAAGATTCTTTATATGTCCCAAAGTCGAATTGATATAATCATTCTCGCGTATACAAATAAAAGGAAGAGTAAATTCTCCTTTGTTTGTAAGAAGAATAAACTCTCCCTTTGATACATCATCGCACTCCATTCCCGTGGGATCGAATACAAATTCAATATTGCAATCGAATCCGTGGAACTGGGAATTGATTACTTTCATTCTGGGATTATTGGACTGACATACTCCCAGCATCGGGGTTTCGCTTTGGCAGGATATCGTAAAGGAACCGTTTCTTTCTTTGTTATCCACAAAGACAAACTCTATTCTTTCGGTCGAAAAACTAACATTTCCGTCATGAACGGAAAAGTCAAAATTTTCTTCAGCCATTGAAAGTACGGTTCTCTTCACGAAATTCACCTCACTCGATATTTTAGATTTCTTTTAAAGCAGCAGTAAGATCGTTAAGCCAGTCACCCTCATAAAGTTCAATCATGCCCTTGTCGGCAGCTCCCGCAAGCTTGGGATTAATGGGAATTCTGGCAATATTCTGAATGTCATGTTTCTTGGCAATCTCTTCAACTTTGGATTCGCCGAAGATATAATGTTTTTCCTTGCAGTTGGGACATTCAAAATATGACATGTTCTCAACAAGTCCGAGAACGGGAATCTTCATAAGGTCAGCCATCTTGACAGCCTTTTCGACTATCATCTCAACAAGTTCCTGAGGTGAAGCAACTACAATGATTCCGTCAACGGGAATAGACTGGAAAACAGTAAGGGGAACATCGCCGGTTCCGGGAGGCATATCCACAAAAAGGAAATCCTTGTCGCCCCAGATAACGTCTGTCCAGAACTGAGTTACCGTACCTGCTATAACGGGTCCTCTCCATACGACGGGATCGGTCTCGTTTTCAAGAAGGCAGTTAATTGACATGATATCCATGTCAAGTTTGCTTCTGACGGGGAAAATTCCGTTTTCGCTGCCTTCGCATTTATCTTTTACTCCGAACATCTTGGGAATCGAAGGACCTGTGATATCCGCATCCA
>DFEM01000046.1 GCA_002369155.1 Lachnospiraceae bacterium UBA3802
AAAAAATCGCCCCGAAGGACGATTTCTTTTTTTAATGATTTTTTGAATTATTATCTTTTTTCAGTGCTTATAATACTGAGGATATGCTTTCTTAATCTCCTCTTTGTCGATATCGTATCTGGATAAGTGCTTTTTCATAAGTCTCTTGGCTTCTTCCTTATCCTTGTTTCTTATGGCTTCCATTATCAGTCTGTGGTCATTGACGATTTTGTTATCCTTAACTGTAATAAGGGAAAGAGCTCTCACTCTGTCGTAATGAATCATCATGCCGGCTTTCATGGCGTAGGTTCTTTCTTTGTGTGCCATGGTATAAATCATCTTGTGGAATTCATTATCCAGTTCAAAGAGTTTGTCCTGAACATTGTTTTCAAGATAAAATTCCTGAAGTTTGACATTTGCTTCGAGGTTCATGATATCTTCAATGGTTGCCGTATCGCAGGCTATTTCCACAACAGATACATCCAAAACCTCTCTTATAAATCTGGATTCTTCAACAAGATCGGGATCTATAAGCGCCACCATGCTTCCTCTTTGAGGATATGTCTCTATAACATGTGAATGATTAAGGTCGATAAGAGCTTCGCGAAGCGGTGTTCTGCTTACTCCTATCTCACCCGCAAGTTCGGTTTCACTCAAGAACTGCCCGGGCTTTAATTCAAGTGATACTATATTGGTACATAAAAATCTCGAAGCATAATCTCTCGTGGATTCTCCCGCGAGTTTCTCGACTTTGATCATATTTTTATTTACCCCTTTCGATTGATCTTAAAAGCATGCGATATTCGTCATAAAACCTTTTGGCGACTTCTTTTTTGTTCTGGGTATGAATCTCGTTGTATTCTCCGAGATCATAAAGCTCGGCAATTGCGCAGTCCTCTATTTTATCTGCCGCGCGCTGTTGTGCATCTCTTAAATCTTCCCAGTCGTCGCCCGGTATTTCCCATGATTCCCCCCTGAAATACGGTAATTTGGCAAAGATAAAAGGAACCTTGTATCCGAAAAGGCTTCTCCATTCCTTAACCATATCTATCATCAGATATTCATAATCTTCGGGGTATCTTGTATTGGATTCGCCCTGATAGAAAAGAACCGCATTAAATGATATATTCCTTAAAGGATAAATCATTCTGTTGTACAAAGCTGTCGGATGCCATGTAAAGAAAGTCTGAGGTCCAAGAGGCTCTTCGACTGCTGCCACTCTCGCATTCCATATACCGTCAAGAGGCAGTTCGTTTTCGTCAGCCTTTATGCAATAAGGCATGTCTTCCTTGAATTCTCCGACATTATTATTAATCGTCACACGAACCGTTATGACGTTTTTACCGTGTTTTAAAATGCCTCCGGGTATATTGTATCTTCTGGGCGGATAAAAATAATCCGTCTTTCCGACCTGAACACCGTTGACATATGTAGTATCCGCATCGACAATCGTACCGAGTCTTAACTGTACGTCTCTCTCGCAAAACTCGCTCGGGACATAAACCACTCTTTGTACCCACACCGTTCCTATTCTGTTTTTAAGAACATTGTTAAGCCAGGATTCGGGAACCTTAATTTCGATTCCTCCCATCTTCTCATCCTCGCTCCACTCGTGGTCATACCATTTTTCCTTGAGGCCTATATCATCCTCATCGGTTTTCTTATACCATTCACCCATCTTCTCCATTTCGGAATTGATGGTATTTCTTACATAAAAATCATCCTTGTCTTTATTGATGGTTTCTTCATAACACATCTTGCAGGAATCATTTATAAGACACTTGCAGACAAGTTCCCTGCCTTCTTCTTTGGCAATCTTTCTAAGTCTCTTTGCCGTCTTTAAAATTCTTTCTTCGCTCATGAAGGCTTCAATATGTGTTCCTCCGACGGCAGCATGAACAAGTCCCACGGGAACATTGTCCTTGTCGAATTTAATCTGCGCAAAGTAAAAACCGAGAGCACTGAAATCCATAACGTTCTTTTCGTTGGCGGTGAGCCACTCTCCGCTCTTGGTTCTTAAGTCGGGCTCTCCGAATTTAAAATCCTTTGGCATCTGGAACATTCTGATTAAAGGATAATCGATTCCCTCAAGATCCTTCTTGTATAAATCAAGCGTCCTTGATACGGGAAGTTCCATGTTGGACTGTCCGGCCAAAAGAAAAACATCTCCGACATATACATCATTTATCGTGTATCTGTCAGAATTATCGGTAATATTGATGGTATGAGGACCGCCTGCCTCCATCGGCTCCAAAAAGATGGTAAAATTACCGTCGTCATCGCAGGTACCCTCATAAATTTTTTTGTCAAAATACAGTCTGACCTCATTGCCCGGAGTGGCAACGCCCTCAACGATATTTTCAGCATTTCTCTGAATTATCATTCCGTCGCTGTAAATTTTCGACAATCTCATAGTGTTACTCCTCAAGTATTGTCTCTTTAAAAAACCAAAAATATGTAGTATACTTGTATTTCAGTACAATCTCATTTTAATTGTACTACATATATTAATTTTGTCCATATCAAAAATTTAAGGACTGATATTCTTCCCTTAAAAATCTGTAATTTGTGGTATTATATATAAAAAAACAAGAAGGATTAAAAAAATGAATCTTTTCGGAATAGACGGTAAAATCTATAAATTCCTCGATAAATTCTGGCATATGGTCTGGATCGGAGTCCTCTGGATTATATGTTCCATTCCCATAATCACAATAGGCGCCTCCTCCACCGCTGCATATTATGCGATGGTTCGAAGTGTTCGCCGTAACGAAGACAATTCCACCAGGGACTTTTTTAAATCGTTTAAGCAAAACTTTGCACAGGCTACAATCATGACGGTTGTATATATTATAGTCGGTGCCGCTTTTTCTTTTGCGACATGGTTTTATTATCACAATCAGGGAAGCTTTAATCTCGGGTTAAGATGGTTTTATTATATTGTGATTCTCGTATATCTTTGCACGATTACCTATTCGTTCTCGTGGCTTTCAAGATATGAAATGAGCACTTTTCATGCGCTCACCTACCCCATAGCAATCACATTGATGCACCTTAGATTTTCAATAGGACTCATAGTCTTTTGGGCAGCCGCCACCATCGCTTTATACTGGTCCTACAACACATTTATGTTCGCCCCGCTCCTTATTCTGATGCCGGGCCTAAAGTGTCTTGCGGATACCTTTATGATTGAGCCCGTGCTTAAAAAATACGAATCGATTGCCCTTGCAAATATGGAGGGCGGCGATGACCCTTCTGCAGGCAGCGAAGAAACCGATAAATAATTGTGCCAAAAAATATTAATAATCGACTATAAAAAAGGGGTTAATATGAAAACATTTCTTGATGACGATTTTTTACTTCGAAATGATGTGTCCAAAAAACTTTACCACGATTATGCAAAGAATCTTCCCATAATCGATTACCACTGCCATATCGACGCAAAAGAAATCGCCGAAAACAAAAAATTTAAAAATATCACCGAGCTTTGGCTTGGAGGCGACCATTACAAATGGCGTTTCATGCGTGCAGCCGGCGTGGACGAAAAATACATAACGGGAGATGCCACAGACAAAGAGAAATTCATCAAATGGATTGAAGTGCTTTCAATGGCAATCGGCAATCCTTTGTATCACTGGAGCCATTTGGAATTAAAAAAATATTTCGGCTTTAACGGCTATGTCACCAAAGACAATGCAGAGGATTTGTGGGAACTTTGCAACAAAACCATCGCTTCAGATGATTTTTGTGCGAGAAACATCATCAATATTTCAAATGTATCGGTTCTTTGCACTACCGACGATCCTGCGGACTCACTCGAATATCACAAAGCAATTGCAAAAGACAAATCTTTTAAATGTTTTGTACTTCCATCTTTCAGACCCGATAATGCAATTCTTATCGAAAAGCCCGGTTATATTGATTATATCAGCAGACTTTCCGATGTATGTCAGGTTAAAATCAACTCTCTTGATACTTTAAAAGATGCTTTGACTTTGAGAGTCAATTATTTCAAAGAGAACGGATGTGTTGTATCCGATCACGGTTTAACCGATATTCCTTTTAATCCCGTATCCGAATCCGAAGCAAATACAATTTTCAAGAAAAGATTAAACGGAATCACACTCTCTTTGGATGAAGTTGAAAAATTCCAGACATACATGCTTCTTTTCCTTCACTCAAAATACAAAGAGGTCGGATTAGTGAGCCAGCTTCATTACGGATGTAAAAGAGACAATAACGAATCCATGTTTGAAAAGATCGGACCCAATACCGGTTTTGATGCAATATCATCCGTAACTTCCGGCAACAAACTTGCGGATTTTCTTAATCTTTTAAACAATAACGATTCGCTCGGCAAAATGATTGTCTACAGTCTTAATCCAAATGACAACGACATTATTGATACCGTTATCGCTTGTTTCCAGGACGGTAAGTCGGCAAATAAGCTTCAGCACGGAAGCGCATGGTGGTTTAATGACAATAAACCAGGCATGGAAAAGCATCTCGAATCGCTTGCCAACAACTCCAACCTCTCCGGTTTCGTGGGAATGCTTACAGACTCAAGAAGTTTTGTATCATATACAAGACATGATTATTTCAGAAGAATATTATGCAATTACCTGGGTACTCTTGTCGTTAACAACGAGTTCCCCGAAGATTATGAAATACTTGGAGAGATTGTCAAAAAAATCTCTTATAAAAACGCCGCTTTATACTTTGGTTTTCAATCAGCATGAAAGATAATCCGATAAGAAAAGAAAGATATGAGAATTTAAAAAAAGCCTCCGCGCTTCCTTTTTGGAAACGCGTGAGGTATTATTTTGATTTCTTTAAATTTCATCTTTTTGCCTTGCTGATTGTCGGAATAATAATCTTTTTTGTATTAAAGGAAATCGTATTTGCTCCCGAAGTCATTCTTAACGGTTATCTGGTAAACAGAACCGAGATAACCGCAATGAGCGATGAAGAGTTCATCTCCTCTTTTCCGGAATATCAAAATTATAATCCAAAGAAACAAAAAATATATTTTTCTTCTGACATCTTCTTTAACGATACAGATATCGAATCCGCAGCAAAGCTTATAGCAACCGTATCTTCAGGGGAAGTCAATTATATAATATGCAACGAGGAAACATTTAACCGTTTGAGTCTTTTGGGCCTCTTTTCCGATGCGGAAAGTTTCCCCGAATTAAAAGACAAATACGGAGATGATTTTAAATACTACGACCATACAAAAAACGACACTTCCGAAGACGATTCATTGGGCGTTAAAGCCTATGGAATCGACATTACGGAAAGTGCCGCATTAAAGTCATTAAATGCATTTCACGATGATGAAAAAATATATCTTTGCATCGGAATCAATTCATATCCCGACGAAATCGTAATATCCTTTATTGACTGGATTAAGCAATAGAATTAACTAACCTATCAAATCCTTTGCGTTCTTATAAGACATGGGCTTGCCCCAAACATATCCCTGAACATAATCGCAATCAAGATTCTTAATGAATTCAAGCTGTGAATCGGTTTCGACACCTTCAAGAATAACCTTGCAGTCCAAAAGATGTCCCATGGATCCGATCGATTTGATAAAGTCTCTGTTTACTTCACCCTTCTCTACATTGTCCACAAGGCTCTTATCCACCTTAAGCAAATCAACGGAAAGATTCATAAGTCTTGCAAGCGAAGCATAGCCCGTACCGAAATCGTCAAGTGCAACCTGTACACCCATTTCTTTGAGTTTCTTAATATTCTTAACCGTCTGTTCCTGCGATTCTTCAAAAGAATATTCCGTAATTTCTATCTCAAGATTTTCAGCCTTGAAATTGTTCTTTCTAAGACAGGTTTCGACGATGGAAACAAACTCGGGTCTTGAAATACCGTTCGCACTGATGTTGACGGATATCGTAACTTTTTCTTTGCTCTCGTTTATGACTTTTGCAAATTCTCTTGTAACAAAATCAAGCACAAATTCATCTATCGAGAAAATAAGATTGGATTTCTCCGCCACCGGAATAAATTCCCCGGGACTTATCTTTCTTCCGTCAGGAAGTTTCATTCTGATTAACGCCTCGAATCCTCTTAAGGATTTATCAGAAATCGAAAACTGAGGCTGATATTCGAGATAAAAATATTTTTCGTCGGAAGCTTTTTTGATAAGCTGCTCTATCTCTTTTTCATAATGCATTCTCGATTGCATATTTTCGTCGAATACGCAAATCTGATTGCCGCCGTTTTTCATTGACTGCATAAGAGCAAGGTCCGCGCATTTAAACAATGTGGTAACGTCGTTTGAATCCTTCGGAAAACACGCAATACCGGCATTGCTTTCAATATAGCAGTCCAAATGGAATTCCCCGTTATCGATAATCATCTTTTCGTTAAGGGAATCAAACATTTTGCCTATAAGCTCGTTAGCATCTTTTCTGCCGTCAACAAGAATCGCGAATTCGGAACCTCCGATTCTGCCTACAACTCCGTCTTTTCCGATGACTTTGTTCATTCTGGCCGCAGTTATTTTAAGTACCTTGTCTCCCGTGTCATGGCCGTAATCGTCATTTATCGCTCTGAAGTTGTTAATCTGATAATATACAAGACTTCCCTGTTTCTTATCTTTAATTTTCTTGGTTAAATATTCGAGGAATCCGATATTGTTTAATGTGCCCGTTGCATAATCGGTAATACTCTTCATTCTCGCTTTTCTCATAAGATGTCCTATAAGAATAATAGCGATAAGGGCCATAATACAGTTAAACAAACCGGGAAGAGGTTCAAGATTTCTTGTTCGTATCATTCCGATAATCGAAGATACAAACATATATCCGCCGACAAAATATGCAAGCCTTGCGCCAACCACGCAATCCACACATCCCATGATGATTAACAGCATAAGTGAAAATGTCTGAAGCACACCCATTATACTGCTAAGCGGAATAACAGCATTGCCGATTCTTACAATCTGCGGACCGCCGACATGCGAACTCCCGAGAATGCTTATCGAAGCAGCTCCCATGATACTGAAACCCAGAAGCAGTCCGACAAACACGGAACTATGATCTTTTAAAGAAAACTTTTTCTTCATTTAATAGAACCCCTCAAATTTCTTTCTTGCAACAACATTTGCTCGATACCGAATCAAACTCTGTTAATCGCAACAAAAAAACACGCAGCCCATTTTGGGTAACATAACAATTATACAACTATCAAAGACTTTAAACAACTTAAATATTTTTGATTATTTTAGTGATTTTTACCATATAAAGGTACAAAAAAAGGACCGTTTTCGCGATCCTTTCTTGAATTTATCTGTTGGCATACATCTTTTCGTAGTAATTCTGATACTCACCGGATACGATGGGCTCCCACCAGCTTTCGTTGTCAAGATACCATTTTATGGTCTTCTTGATGCCGTCCGCAAACATTGTCTCGGGAAGCCACCCGAGTTCATCATGAATCTTTGTGGGGTCGATTGCATAACGCATATCGTGGCCTTTTCTGTCGGTTACGTATGTAATAAGACTCTCGGGCTTGCCGAGTTCCTTGCAGATGAGCTTGACGATATCGATGTTCTTCATCTCGTTGTGACCGCCGATATTGTAAACTTCTCCGACTCTTCCTTTGTGAATCACAAGATCGATGGCCTTGCAGTGATCTTCTACATATAACCAGTCTCTTACATTCAAACCTTCGCCATATACGGGGAGAGGCTTGTCATGAAGAGCATTGATAATCATCAAAGGAATGAGCTTCTCAGGGAAATGATAGGGTCCGTAGTTGTTCGAACAGCGACTTATGGAAACAGGAAGTCCGTAAGTTCTGTGATAAGCTAGTACCAAAAGGTCTGCACCCGCCTTGGATGATGAGTAAGGACTTGATGTATGAATGGGTGTTGTCTCCGTAAAGAACATATCAGGTCTGTCAAGAGGAAGATCTCCGTAAACTTCATCCGTAGATACCTGATGATATCTTTTGATGCCGTATTTGCGGCATGCATCCATAAGAACGCTCGTACCGATGATATTTGTATCAAGGAAAACCTGAGGATTTTCAATGGAACGGTCAACATGTGATTCTGCTGCGAAGTTCACAACCATGTCGGGATGTTCTTCTTCGAAGAGTTTTTCAACTGCTGCCCTGTCAGTAATGCTTTCCTTTACGAATCTGAAATTGGGATTATCCATTACGGGTTCAAGAGTCGAAAGATTACCCGCATATGTAAGGCAATCCAGACAGATGATTCTGTAATCCGGATATTTGTTAAGCATATGGAAGATAAAGTTGCTTCCTATGAATCCGGCACCGCCGGTTACAATGATTGTCATGGTTGCCTCCTTCAATACCTCAAAGTCCCATCCGCGACATTTCGGAGATGTTCTCCATATGGGCTCTTCCCATATTTCGCAGCTGACTTCATAAGTTCTGCTTTTGTAATCCATCCTTTACGGAAAGCGATCTCCTCCGGCGCGGAAATCTTGACCCCCTGGCGCTTTTCAG
>DFEM01000110.1 GCA_002369155.1 Lachnospiraceae bacterium UBA3802
CCTGATCACCGGTTCAAATCCGGTTCGCGCCTCTAAACTCTCTGAAGATTCAGAGAGTTTTTTTATGCTGTTTTGTTTGTTGTTTTGATACATGCAATAATGTAAAATATATTTAGTTTGTTAGGGAGAAGTTTTGCATGAAGCCGCAGTCATTAAAGAAAGAGTGGATAGGACTAATTATCGGATTTATAGGTATAATGGCCGGGTGTTTTGTTTTAAGACTCATCAATCAGTATTTAATAATGATGATTCCTTTAGTACCCAGAATGATTACAATGATTGTATCCTACTGGCTGACAGCACTGGCAGTTTTAATTCTTTTCTTTGTACATAAAGACAAACTTAAAGATTACGGTTTTTTTAAAGAAAAAATATTAGTTCAAATTCTTATTGGAACAGGACTGGGAATCGGAATGTCTTTGATATTGACATTACTTCCGCATCTTTTCGGATTCTCCGGTTTTGTTGACAACGGACACAGATACAAATATGTATGGCAGTTTATTTTTGAGTTTGCATATTGTATTTTGGGAGTCGCCGCAGCGGAGGAACTTGGATTCCGTGGTTTTATATATGCAAGGTTAAAGAAGATTTTTAACGGAAAAGAATTAATTCCGATAATTGTATCTTCCGTTTTGTTTGGATTGTTCCATGTGTTTGGCGGAAATGTTTTCCAGATTTTCATGACTGCACTTATCGGACTTCTGTTTTGTTTTTTAAGATTAAAGATAAAGAATTGTTCAACTTTATCTTTGATTATATGTCACGGTGTATATGATGCCATGATTACTTTGTGGGCATCGCTTTTGATTGGTTGAGGGGGAAAATATGAAAAAAGGAATTATACCAGTACAATTCCGATATCTACATTTGTTTTTTCTTTGATATATTTTTTCGAAGCTTCGGTAAAAAGTCCTTTTTTGTAATATCCTATTGAAACCGTAAGATCGGATTTGACGGCTAAAGAAGCTTCACCGGTATCACCGTTCATTCCGCTGTTGATATCCACGCTAATGACATAAGCGTTGCTTTTGTTTATGGCTTCAATCGCATCTTTGGCCATTCCGCGAACTTCTCCGACAAAGCCGGTTCCGAGAATGCAGTCAACGATAACATCGTAATCTTTAAAATCGGAATTTTCATCGAATGATTCTATGGATACCCCTAGATTCTCGGCAATCTCCATATAGTATTTTCCATCGTCGGACATTTTGTCAGATACTTTGTAAATGACGGAGTCGATTCCGTTATTCTTTAGTATTCCAGCGAGTGCATAACCGTCGCCGCCGTTGTTTCCGCCGCCGACAATTATGGCGATTTTTTTATTATTCCAGTTCGAAAAAGAATCATATACACCTTTTGCCGCACGGAACATAAGCTCCTTTGAAGGAACATAATTTTCGATTGTATATGCATCACTTTTTCGCATTTGTTCGACACTTATGATTTTCTCTTCCATGGTAAGCCCCTGCCTTACCGTAATTATATTCTTTTTTTCTCATTTTTGCTAATATATGTGTCGTATGCTATAATCTGTAAAACGGAGGGGATGAAAATGGGGTATGTAGAATGAACACCCAAAAAGTATGGATTCAGACTGTAATAAATCTTATTGCGCTTATTGTATCACCTTTTTATTTGGCAATTGCTGCAGCTTACGTGGGTTATATGATTTATCTGGTAGCTGCAAAAGTGCAAATGGGAATAATTATGCTTGTTCCGATGTTCATTTTTCTGCCGGTTATTCTTGCGGGATGTCTTTTGCCTGTAATCAGAATCATTTCCACGGTAACCTGTATAAAGGCATTAAAGTGTATCAAAAAAGAAGAATACAATGTTACGCGTAAGTTTTCGCTTGCTGCTGTTTTATCCGTATTGGACGGAATCGCTACAGTGCAGATTCTGTTATTTGATGCAATAGCGGCATTGGCGGCATTCGGCAGTGCGGCAGGCAAATTGCTGGCTCCCGGTATGGATGAGGGAATTGCCGGATTTATTTTATTTTTTGTGATTATTTTTTCATTAATCCCCGTATTTGTAAGAATCGGTTTGGAAACAGCATATTCATTTATAAACAAAAATGATTCAAAAAATACTTTGTCCGGAATGCAGAATTAATGCTTTTAAGACAGCAATGACGATGTTATAATCGAGAACGTAGTTTTTATATGAAAGGATAGGTAGAAAAAATGGCTGGAATGTTTGCCGGATTGCTTGCAATGTTTGCAATGATATTTTCAAATATCGCTATAATCGGGATGATTTTTATTCCGTTAATTCTTGTCATGTTGATTTCTTTTTTATTACCTGCATTTGCACTTTACCGTCATGCCAAAACGGCAGGATATGACAAGCCCTGGCTTGCTTTTATTCCTTTTGCGCAGACGTATCTTGAATACGTTCTTCCGCGTCGAAGATTCAAAGCGCTTTTTATTGATACACATGAAAGAGAGAATGTAGCATTGATTGTTATTCTTGTTTCGACTTTCGGAACGAGTGTAATAGCAGGCTTAAACTTAATTCCCGCTTTTGGCCAGATACTTGACCTCGCATTGACATTGTTCCTTGTCGCAATGAATTGGCGCAAGATGTACGATTATCTTTGCACATTTGTTGATGAAAAAGATGCGATGACATTCTCTGTAATCGGAGTATTTGTGCCCATCGTTTACGCTGTGTATCTTATTGTAATAAGGGAAAAAGAACCCGAATACGGTGAAGGAAATTACTATAATGTTATCATTCCCGAAGCGCCCGAAGTTAATGACGCTCCTGCAGCCGAAGCACCTTCAGCCCAGACTCCGGTAACCGAAACATTCACAGATAACGTACAATAATAATTTCCAATGGTAGTTTATCAAGCAAAATACTATATTCAACTCATATACATAATTCTTCTGTTTATGTACGCGGGCAATTTGATTGCGGGCTATTTAATATACAGAAAAACTTCCAAATCCGGATACGACTCAAAAACTGAAAAAGGTACAAAACTATTCAGCATTGTATTTTGCTCGGTAATGTTTGTCGGAATAACTTTATTTGCGGTTTATTTTATAAGCGAT
>DFEM01000106.1:0-4086 GCA_002369155.1 Lachnospiraceae bacterium UBA3802
TCTCCATCAAGGATACTCGTGGAATTATCGATGCAATCCTTAACGGTGATGTTAATAAAGCTCCTACAAAGAAGATCCCCGTATTCGATTTCGAAGTACCCACAGCTCTTCCCGGAGTTGATCCTGCAATCCTTGATCCTCGTGATACATATGCAGATGCTTCCGAATGGGATGCTAAGGCAAAAGATCTTGCTGAGAGATTCATCAAGAACTTCAAGAAATATGAGACTAACGAAGCAGGTAAAGCACTTGTTGCAGCAGGTCCTCAGTTATAATTTAAAATTCAAAGAAGCAGGGGTTATCCCTGCTTCTTTTTTTTGTTATTTAATCTTTATTTAATCACACGATTCGGTTAAAATACTATGTGAGTAAAAGGATTTTCGAGGTGATTTTATGAGTAAAGAACTGATAGTCGGAGATTATATGTTTTCCACGCTCGAAGAAGCGAATGTGGCAAAACTTGAAATGGATAAAATAGAAAAACTGACCGAAAAACTCGGTGATGCCGATGATGAAATGCTTTATAAAGTCTATAACAGAAGCATTGAAAAGAATACATTCAGAACTCCCGTCGGACTGGAGTTTATGAAAGTCTTAAAAAAGAGACTTGAGAAATCAAGGAAAGTAAAAGAAAATATTCTTCCCATTCCCGTTAGCGTAAACAATCTTGAGATTAAAGAGGTTAACGACAAGCAGGATGATATCAAAAAAGTCAGGGATGATGCCAGGAAATTTTCGACATTTTTCAAATGGTCTTTGTTTGTGAATGCCATACTTGTAATAGTTATTATTGCTTTATTTGTAATTACTTCAACTGCAGACAATCCCAATATCATAAATTACGAGAATGCTCTTATTGATAAATATTCTTCGTGGGAAACCGAATTAAACGAAAAGGATAAAGAATTAAGAGCAAAGGAAAGAGAACTTGACGAGAGGGAAAAAGAAATCAACAATTCTCAGATCATTATTCCGGATACCGATTATTGAGTTTTGTTTTTTCACATTTTTGTCATATTTGCCATTTATAATATGTTCTATTAAAGACATAACTTTTTCATTATTCGGGGGAATTCCATGAAAAAATCTAAGATAATGGTAGTCGATGACGAACAAAGGATGCGAAAAATCATCAATGATTTCCTTACCAAAGACGGCTTCAGCGTCGTTGAAGCATGTGACGGCGAAGAAGCACTCGATAAATTCTATGCAGATTCAGACATCGATTTAATACTTCTTGATATTATGATGCCAAAGCTTGACGGCTGGGGTGTTTTAAAAGAAATCAGAAAAGAATCCAAGGTCCCCATTATAATGTTGACTGCAAGAGGAGATGAATCCGATGAACTTTTGGGATTCAATCTCGGAGTTGACGAATATATCACCAAACCTTTTTCTCCCAAAATTTTAGTTGCAAGAGTTGAAGCTGTGCTTCGAAGAACTCAGGGTGTCGGCTCAAAAGATATTCTTGAGACGGCGGGTATTGTTATGAACAAACTTACGCATGTTGTTACCGTTGACGGTAAGGCTGTGGAGTTTTCTTATAAAGAATTCGAATTATTGGCTTATTTCCTTGAAAACGAAGGTATAGCTTTGCCCAGAGCCAATATTTTAAACAATGTATGGAATTATGATTATTACGGAGAGGACAGAACCATCGATACTCACGTCAAGAAAATAAGATCCAAGCTTGGTGAGAAGGGCAAGTATATCAAAACAATATGGGGAATAGGATACAAATTTGAAACGGTCGATTAAAAAACAATTCTCTTTGATTATCATATTGATTCTCGCCGGCAATGTTATTCTTTGCGTGTTTTTAAACATCTTCTTTTTGAAGCAGTTTTATTTTGCAAACAAAAGAAGAAGCATTAACGAAGCTTACAAACTTTTAAATCAGGCAAGTATTGAAAATAAACTCATGGATTCCGATTTTCATGAAAAGATGATTCTTCTTTGTGAAACTGCGGATTTGTCTATTATTGTTCTTGACAACAACTCCAATATAATTGCGTCGATTAAAAGTGATGACAAGAATCTTCTTTCGCAAATAAGCGATCCTTCTTTTTCTTTTATAGATCAGGATGATTCAAATAAACTTCAGGTCAAAAGAATTCAGGACATTTATTCCAACAACAAATATCTTGAAATGAAAGGCTATCTGGCCAATAACGAAGCGTTTCTGATAAGATGCGCCTATATTTCCGTTGAAGACAATGTTGCCATTTCAAACAAGTTTATCTGCATCGTCGGTTTATTCGCTCTGTTTGTCGGATGCGTTACGACAATGTTTATAACCAATCGTATTACAAAACCGATTGTAAGATTGACAGAGATATCTTCAAGAATGAAAAATCTTGATTTTGATGCCAAATTCGATTCTAACGGAGAGACAGAAATTGATGTTTTGGGAGAAAATATCAATGAACTTTCGGATAAACTCGAAAAAACAATTTCCGAACTTAAAACTGCCAACAATGAACTTCTTCGTGATATTGAGATTAAAGACAAAAACGAGGAGATGAGAAAAGAATTCCTCGCCAATGTCTCGCATGAATTAAAAACACCCATCGCTCTTATACAAAGCTATTCGGAAGGTCTTAAGGAAGGTATTATCGATGATGAGGAAAGCAGGGATTATTATCTTGACGTAATTATCGACGAATCTTACAGAATGAACAATCTTGTAAAAGAAATAATGACTCTGTCGGAGTTGGAATTCGGCAACAAACCTCTTGAAATCGAGAGATTTGATTTGGTAGAACTGATTAACAACAAGATAAGTTCAAATCAGATATTGCTTAAACAAAACGAGATAGAACTTGAATTTGACCATGATGACGAGCAGTTTTTCGTATGGGCGGATGAATTTAAGACAGAGGAAGTATTGGAGAATTATCTTTCCAATGCGATTCACTATTGCGAGGGCGAAAAACAAATAAAGATAAGTCTTTTGAAAAAAGAGGAGACCGTAAGAATAAATGTATTTAATACAGGCTCTAAGATAAACGATGAAGATGCCGACAGAATATGGGAAAAATTCTTTAAGGCCGACAGAGCGAGAAGCCGCGATTACGGCGGTACGGGCATCGGATTATCGATTGTAAAAGCCATTATGACAGCCATCAATATGGAATACGGATGCTCAAATGAAGAAAACGGAGTAAACTTTTATTTTGAATTACCGATAAAATAAAAAGAGTGTTTATTCAAATTGTGTAAAAGAGAATGAGATTATGAAGAAAAAGTATTTAATGATTTTAAGCACTGTGCTGCTTTTACCCTTGTGTGCATGCTTAAACGCAATCCCCGAGCTTAGCGAAGAGGATGAGGCCAAAGTAGTAAGATATATGGCCGATGTTGTTTTGGCACATGACCAGAATTATCAGGCTAGGCTTCTCGATGAAGAAGAAAAGCAAAAAGCACTTGAGGAAGAAGCTTTCAAAGCGGAACAGCTTAAGAAAATAGAAGAAGAGGAAGTTAAGCTCAAGGAAGAAAAGGCAAAAAACAATACGCCGGACAATGTATCGACGAGTTTTGCCTCCAAATCATATTCTCCCGATGAGATTAACGATTATCTCGGAATTGACGGCGTTGAATTTGAATTTTCCGGAGAAGAGGTCGTAAATAAATATCCTCAAAACGATACAAGCGTAGGATTTGCTTTTACAGCATCGGATCAAAACAAACTGATGGTCGTTAAGTTCAATATAAGAAATGTCTCTGCGGATAAGGCTTATGTGGACCTTGCTACCGTTAATCCCAAGTTCAGGGCTTTGATTAATGATTCGGTCAAAGTAAATGCTTCCAAGGTTCCGCTTGACGATGTGCTTAACTTCTTTGAAGGCACGGTAGAAGCGGGAGATGTGAAACAGGTAGTGTTAATCTACGAGATTCCCGAGGATACTTCGATAGAAACGCTTGATTTAAGTCTTTCGGCTTTCGGCAAAGATGCAATCAAAATAAATCTTCAATAAAAACAAACCCCAAATGATTGATTTCATTTGGGGTTTTATAATGCCGGCGGCGGGACTTGAACCCGCACGTTGTTGCCAACAACAGATTTTGAGTCTGCCTCGTCTGCCA
>DFEM01000106.1:4145-11658 GCA_002369155.1 Lachnospiraceae bacterium UBA3802
CGTCTGCCATTCCGACACGCCGGCGAACAAAAGTATATTATCATAAATAAGAGACATATTCAAGGATTTTTATATAGTAAAAAAATGCTTTTTGTTGTAAAATTATAGGGTATGGACTAAGGAGAGAACATGAATTGTTATGAGTGTAAAAAAAGAATTAAAGACTTTCTTAATGATTCATTAAATTCCAAGACTTGCATCGAATTTATAGATCATGTCAGATCGTGTAAGGATTGCATGGAGGAATTGTCTATTGAGTTTTTGGTTAATGAAGGTTTAAAGCGCCTTGATACAGCCACATCTTTCGATCTTGAAAGAGAACTTAACGATAAGATCAATCAATCCTATCAAAAAGCCAGATTTTACAAGAATTTTGCTTTTATATGCAGCATCGTGGTATTTCTGGCAGCCTTCCTTTTAGGACTCTTTTTATCCACATTATTCTCATATTAATCGGGTTCATTTATGGAAAAATTACTTCTTGTAGACGGCAACAGTATAATGAACAGGGCTTTTTACGGAGTTCCTGACCTTACCAACGTAAACGGATTGCATACCAATGCCGTTTACGGTTTTTTGAATATTCTTTTCAGATTTCTGGATGAAGAAAAGCCCGATTATCTTGCAATAGCATTTGATCTTCACGCACCCACGTTCAGGCATAAACTCTACGACGCTTACAAAGGAACCAGAAAAGGAATGCCCGATGAATTAAGAGAACAGGTGCCTTATATAAAGAATCTCGTAAAAGAGATGAATATAAAAACTCTTGAACTTGAAGGCTTTGAAGCGGACGATCTTTTGGGAACCATGGCCAAGAAAGCTCAAAAAGAAGGTATTGAAGTATCGCTTTTATCCGGCGACAGGGATTTGCTTCAGATTGCTGATGAGCACATCAAAATAAGAATTCCAAAAACCATTAAAGGGCAGACAACAGTAGAGGATTATTATCCTTCGGACGTTTATGACAAATATAATGTTACTCCCATTGAATTTATCCATATGAAAGCTCTTATGGGCGATTCATCAGATAATATTCCCGGAGTTCCTAAAATCGGCGAAAAAACAGCTGCCGAACTTATAGTAAAATACCATTCGATTGATAAGATTTACGAATCGCTTGAAGAGATTTCAAAGAATTCAATAAGAACATCTTTGGCGGAAAATAAGGATCTTGCGTATCTTTGCCTTAAGCTTGCGACTATTGAAATCAATGCGCCCGTGGAATTTGACAGGGATGAACTAAAAAATGTCATTACATATTCCGAAGGCGGATACAATATTTTAAAAGAATTGGGCCTTAAAACCTACATTAAAAAATTTGAAGACAACATGAGCGTGGAAGCCAAATCCGTTGAATTCGAAGAGGTTTCTGTAGTTGTAACAGATAACATAGAATCTTTGATTGATTTACTTAAGAAAGAAGATATAAAGGACGTTGCTTTTCAAAAAGGAATGTTTGGCTCCATGGCGGCTTTTTCGGATAAATATTTCTTTATTCCGGCAACGCTTGATGTTTATCCTTTAATCAAATATATACTTTTTGAATCAAATATTACTTTGGTTTCTCATAAAGCATCGGATTTATATGATATTTTAAACGAAGAGGATTTAAATGCTTCAAGCGAAAAGATTACGGGCAATATATTTGCTCTTGATATCGCCGCTTATATTATAAATCCTTTGAACAATTCATATACGATTGACGGTTTGCTTTCGGATTATCTCGGACTTTCCGTCGCCGCCCAACCTTCGTCGGAAAAAGACATGGTAAAGGTTTTATTCGGATTCCTGAATTTAAAAAAGGAACTTGATGAAAGACTGGTTCAATCCGATCAAAAAGAATTGTTTAAAAAGATAGAAATGCCTTTGACTCTCGTCCTTTACGAGATGGAAAAGTCAGGAATCAGGGTAGATAAAGCAGGTCTTAAAAAATACGGCGACGAATTGAATGTCTCAATCGCTTCTTTGGAGAAAAAGATTTACGAACAGGCCGGAGAAGAATTCAATATTTTATCTCCGAAACAGCTTGGCGTTATTCTTTTCGAAAAGATGAATATGCCTTATTCAAAGAAAACAAAGACAGGTTATTCCACATCGGCGGATGTTCTCGAAAAGCTTTCGGCTGAATATCCCTTTGTATCCGATATTCTTGAATACAGAGCGTTAACAAAACTCAATTCCACATATGCGCAGGGGCTTTCCGATGCAATATCTGATGACGGAAGAATACATTCACATTTCCTTCAGACCGTAACTGCTACGGGAAGAATATCCTCAGCCGAGCCTAACTTACAGAATATTCCGATAAGAACTCAGCTTGGAAGAGAACTTCGAAAGGTTTTCATTCCCGATAATGACAGTATTTTTGCTGATGCGGATTATTCACAGATTGAATTAAGAATTCTTGCACACCTTGCAGATGATGATGTTTTAATCGATGCTTTTAATTCGGGCAAAGACATACACTCGCTTACTGCTTCGAAGGTATTTAATGTTCCTATCGATCAGGTAACATCGGCGCAAAGAAGAGCGGCGAAAGTCGTTAACTTCGGTATAATTTACGGAATGTCTTCATTTTCTCTCGGACAGGATCTTGAAATATCCAGAAAAGAAGCTGAGAAATACATTAAAGAATATTTCGAAGGATATCCGAAGATTAAAGCATACCTTGACGGCTGTGTGGAAAGCGCTTCAAAGAACGGTTATTCCTTAACTTCGTTTTTAAGAAGAAGACCTATTCCGGAACTTAAGGCGTCACAGTTCATGCAAAGAGAATTCGGCAAAAGAGTTGCCATGAATGCACCGATTCAGGGTACTGCAGCCGATATCATGAAGATATCGATGATAAATGTCAGGGATTCGCTTGTAAAGAATAATCTTAAATCAAGAATTCTCATTCAGGTTCATGACGAACTATTACTTGAAGTAAAAAAAGATGAAAAAGAGGCAGCATGTAGGATTCTTAAAGAAGAGATGGAAAATGCATGCAGATTATCCGTTCCGCTTACAGTCGAATTGAATGTCGGAGATAATTGGTATGAGACCAAATAATGTATATGTGATCGGAATAACCGGAGGAATCGGCTCCGGCAAATCACTTGTTCTTGATTATCTTAAAGAAAAATACAACTGCCTTTTGATAAAAGCCGATGACATCGGCAATGAAGTCAAACTTAAAGGCAGGGAATGCTACAACGATATCGTAAATCTTTTGGGAAAAGACATACTCGGAGAAGACGGTGAAATAATTAAAAGCAGAATGGCCGATAAAATCTTTTCCGATGAGCGATTGATAGAAGAAGTGAACGCAATCATTCATCCTGTGGTAAAAAAAGTAATATCACAAAAAATTGATGATGATAAAGGCAATCATAAATTTATTGTCGTTGAAGCGGCACTCCTTATTGAAGCATCTTATTTTGATTTGTTTGACGAAATCTGGGTAATAGATGCCAAAAAAGAAATCAGAATCAAAAGACTGATGGAATCGAGAGGTTATTCACTAAAGAAGTGCGAGGATATAATAGCTTCTCAAAATGATGTTGATTATTATTGTTTACAGAGCGAAAAATATATAAAAGATAATCCAAAGACGGATTATAAAGGGATAAAAATTATTCAGAATAACACAAGTATCCGAGATCTGACAGATAAGGCAGATGAGGTTATGGAGGATATCAATGGGCGCATCTGAAAACACAAAAGAAGGTCTGGTTTTCGGCCTTGATATAGGTACGCGTGCGGTAGTCGGTGTAGTCGGCTACAGAGAAAAAGAAAAATTCATAGTAAAAGCGATTGAGTCAATGGAGCATGATACCCGTTCCATGCTTGACGGTCAGATTCATGATATAGAAAGAGTTGTAGGCACCATTAAAGCGGTTAAGGAAAAACTTGAAAAGAAGTGCAAGATTACTCTCAAGGATGTCTGTATTGCCGCCGCAGGAAGAGTTTTAAAGACTGAGAATGTGCATGCAGAGATAGTTTACAATGACGAAACGCTTATTTTGGATGAGCATATTTTCGACCTTCAGTCAAAAGGCGTGGAAGAAGCATATAAGAAATTCCAAAACGAAAATGATTCTTTGGAAAAGTATTATTGTGTCGGTAAGAGTGTCGTTAAATATTACATGAACGACATCTTCATGATGAATCTTTTGAATCATAAGGCTAAGAAAATATCTGTCGACATGATTTGTACTTTCCTTCCTTATGATGTTGTTGAAGGTTTAAATACCGCTGTTGAGATGGCGGGCCTTTCCGTATGCAATCTGACCCTCGAGCCCATAGCGGCTATTGAAGTCGCAATACCCGAGAAATTCAGAATGCTTAATATCGCACTTGTGGACGTCGGTGCAGGTACAAGCGATATTTGTATTACAAAAGACGGCTCTGTTACCGCATACGGCATGATTCCCGTTGCGGGAGATTCCCTTACGGAGATTATTGCAAATTACTGTCTTGTTGAATTCAACGAAGCCGAGAAAATCAAAAAAGGCATTGAAGACAGCGAAGAAGTTGAATATGAAGATATACTCGGAATTAAATCAACCATAACCAGAAAAGAAGTACTCGATATTCTTGATTCACATATAAAAGAAATGACCAAGATGGTTTCGGATGAAATCATCAGGCTTAACGGCGGCAATAAAGTCGGTGCGATTTTTGTTGTCGGAGGTGGCGGAAGAATCGAAGGTTATACACAGTCGCTTGCAGAGATTCATGACATCCAGGTTAACCGTGTCGCTTTAAGAGGCGAAGAGGTTATGGGTAAGATTGAATTTAAAGACAATTCCGTAAACAAAGATTCGCTCATCGTTACACCTCTTGGTATATGCCTTCATTTTTACGAAGAAAACAATTCGTTTATCAATGTATCTTTAAATGATGACAGATTAAAACTTTACGATAACGGCAATGTAACCGTTGTAGATGCCGTTATGCAGATAGGTTTAGATAATAACGCTTTATTCCCAAGAAGAGGAGATTCTCTTGATTTTACGTTAAACGGCGAATCCAAGAGTATCAAAGGAGAACTCGGCGAACCATGCGTTGTATATCTTAATTCCGAACTTACCAATCTTCATGCCGTACTTCATGCCAATGATTTTATCAAGCTCATTCCTTCAACCAAGGGAGAAAAGGGCAGTGTGACGCTCGGCAAATTAAATAAAGGCAATACAAAACTCAATATCGTTGTCAACAGGATGAATGTAACGCTTCCGAATCTTTGTACGGTTAACGGAGAGATAGCCGTTGATTCCTATAAGATTCAGGATGATGATGACGTTGAAGTACTTGATTATCTGACGGTGGCACAGGTTCTTGAACTTATGGATATCACTTTAACGGATAATCAATATGTTACAGTCAACAATTCACCTGCAGATGCTGATACTAAAGTATATTCTAGATTTGATGTAGAAATACATGAAAAGGGCGAGATGACTTATGCGGATCTTCCCGAGGATGAAAATGCCAAATCCGAAGATTCGGAAAATAAAGAAACAAAAGAATCCGATAAAGAAACAAAAACAAGTGCATCCGATATCTTAAACAAAACCATCAATGTTGTCGTTAACGGTGAAAATATCGTTTTAAACAACAAAGAGTCGTATGTATATGTTGATGTTTTCGACCATATCGACTTTGACTTGTCAAAGCCTCAGGGTGAAGGCATAGTCACACTTATAAACGGCAGATCAGCTGATTTCCTTGAAGAATTAAAGGACGGCGATGTCGTTGAAATTTACTGGAAGGAAAAGCAGAAATGAGAATTACCGCGTTAGCTTCGGGAAGCAGCGGAAATTGTATATATGTAGGCGACGACAATACGCATATTCTTATCGATGTCGGTATTTCGGCAAAGGCCGTTGAAGAAGGATTAAACGATCTTGATTTGACACTGAGTGACATCGATGCAATATTGCTTACGCACGAACATTCCGATCATATTAAAGGACTGGGGGTTCTTGAAAGAAAAAAAGAAATACCGATATACGCCTCGATGGGTACGATAGAAGGGCTTTATTCGGCAAAGGGACTCGGAAGCTTTAATACGGATTGCATTAAATCTTTAAGGGATCTTTCTCCCTTGCAAATAAATGATTTTACTTTTTATCCGCATCCGGTAAGTCACGATGCGAATGAACCTCTTTGTTTTTCTTTTAAGAATTCCGGGAAAAATGCAGCGGTTGTAACAGACCTTGGGTGTTTTAACGAAGAATTGATCGAGTCTTTCGGCAAGCTTGATTTTATTTTTGCCGAAGCAAATCATGATATAAGAATGCTTCAGCTTGGGCCTTATTCTTATCCTTTAAAGCAAAGAATTTTATCCGATAACGGACATTTATCCAACGAAGCAAGCGGAAGATTCATTTCCAAATTGCTAAACGATGATATTAAAGGTATAATGTTAGGGCATTTAAGCGACAAGAACAATCTTCCGGATCTCGCTTATGAAGCGGTAAAGGTGGAAATAACAATGTCCGACACGAAATATGACGGACTCGATTTTCCGATATATGTCGCAAAAAGAAACGAATTATCAAAGGTCGTAGACCTTTAAATATATACTAAGGAGCAAAACAATGAAGAAAACGATCATTACCGTTGTAGGAAAAGACGGAGTAGGAATCATAGCCAAAATCTGTACTTATCTTGCAAATAACCATATCAATATCGAGGATATTTCACAAACCATCACCGGCGGATTTTTCAACATGATGATGATTACCGATATGAATGCTGCTTCCAAGCCCATCGGAGATATCTCTGATGAACTTGCACAGATCGGCGAGGAAATCGGCGTTGTTATCAAATGCCAGAGAGAAGAAATTTTTGATTCAATGCACAGAATTTAATTCGGACTTTAAGGAGATTAATTTATTATGATTAATATAAACGAAGTATCCGAAACAAATGAGATGATTGAAAAGGAAAACCTTGACGTAAGAACAATTACCATGGGTATTTCCCTTCTTGACTGCATTGATTCGGATTTGGAAAAAGTTAAGAAAAAAATATATGACAAGATTTATACAAAAGCTAAAGATCTTGTCAAGACCGGTAAGGAGATTGAAAAGGAATTCGGTATTCCCATTGTAAATAAAAGAATTTCCGTAACTCCGATTTCTCTTATCGGTGCTGCTTCATGCAAAACAACATCCGATTTTGCTTCGATAGCCACTGTTCTTGATGATGTTGCAAAAGAGGTGGGAGTCAATTTTATCGGTGGTTATTCGGCGCTTGTTTCAAAAGGAATGACGCCTGCGGAAGAACTGCTTATCAAATCCATTCCCGAAGCTTTGTCAAAGACTGACAGAGTATGTTCTTCGATTAATCTCGGTTCCACCAAGACAGGCATTAACATGGATGCCGTTAAGCTGATGGGGGAGATTATTAAAGAAACTGCCGAATATACAAAAGAAGCTGATTCACTGGGTTGTGCAAAACTTGTTGTTTTCTGCAATGCACCCGATGACAATCCTTTTATGGCAGGTGCTTTCCACGG
>DFEM01000076.1 GCA_002369155.1 Lachnospiraceae bacterium UBA3802
TCATACTGGAAGTATGCCTGGATGTACTTGTCTGTGTGGTCACCGATGATCTTTGTAGAGTTCTTGTTAGCACCTACTGTACCGTCACCGCCGAGACCCCAGAACTTACATTCTACAGTACCTTCTGCAGAAGTAATGGGTGCAGGCTTAACTTCAGGTAAGCTTAAGTTTGTAACATCATCTACGATACCGATTGTAAATCTTGCCTTGGGAGCATCCTTTGCAAGTTCTGTGTAAACGGCAAAAATAGATGAAGGACATGTATCCTTTGAACCGAGACCGTAACGACCGCCTGTAAGAACGATATCGTTAAGACCTGCTTCACGAAGCGTTGCAGCAACATCAAGGTATAAAGGCTCGCCAAGTGAACCGGGCTCTTTTGTTCTGTCAAGAACGGCGATCTTCTTAACTGACTTGGGAAGAACCTTAAGAAGTGCACTTGATACCCAGGGACGATACAAACGAACCTTGATAAGTCCGACTTTCTCTCCCTTTGCTGTTAAGTAATCGATAACTTCTTCGGTAACATCACATACAGAACCCATAGCAATGATTACTCTGTCTGCATCAGCTGCACCGTAGTAGTTGAATAAATCATAATCTGTTCCGAGCTTGTCGTTGATTTTCTTCATATACTTCTCAACTACAGCGGGAAGTGCTTCGTAAACTGAGTTACAAGCCTCTCTGTGCTGGAAGAATACGTCATCGTTTTCATGAGAACCTCTCATAGCGGGATGCTCGGGGTTAAGAGCATGTGCACGGAAAGCTTCAACTGCTTCCATGTTGCACATTTCTTTTAAGTCTTCGTAATCCCATGTTTCAATCTTCTGAATTTCATGAGATGTACGGAAACCATCGAAGAAGTTAAGGAAAGGAACTTTTCCTTCGATAGCAGCAAGATGTGCTACGGGAGCAAGATCCATAACTTCCTGAGGATCGGATTCTGCAAGCATTGCGAAACCTGTCTGACGACAAGCGTATACGTCAGAGTGGTCACCGAAAATGTTAAGTGACTGTGTTGCAACGCAACGAGCGGATACATCGAATACACAAGGTAACTGCTCTGCAGCTATTTTGTACATGTTGGGAATCATAAGTAAGAGACCCTGTGATGCGGTAAATGTTGTTGTGATAGCACCGGCTGCGAGTGAACCGTGAACTGTTCCTGCGGCACCGGCTTCTGACTGCATTTCGGATACGGTAACCGTATTTCCGAAGATGTTCTTTCTTCCTTCAGCAGACCACTGGTCAACATAGTCAGCCATGGGTGAGGAAGGTGTGATGGGGTAAATACCAGCAACTTCAGTAAAAGCGTAAGCTACATGAGCGGCAGCGGTATTTCCGTCCATAGACATTTTTGTTCTAGCCATTATATTTGCCTCCTTAAAATTTTTCTGTAGGAAATCTAACTTAAAAGGACTTGATTTTTGACGTCACAAAATCAAGCAACCTTTCAAAGTCGCACAGTTAAAATTATAGAATAAAATCCCCTTTTTGTAAACAAACATTTCACCCCGAAATGCCAAACTTTAAACACCGGTGCTGTTAAAAAACATTGATAATATTTCCAATATCTTCTAATATTATTATGAAACAAAAAATCTGCCCCGGCAGATGTCTTTCGAAAATTATGTAAACCTCACTTTCGAAGTTTCTTCATAAAATATTGCAGACATGGAACTTAAAAACTTCTTTCGAAAAAACATTTTATATATCGTTTTGTTTCCGTTAATTCTGCTGGCGGTTTATCTTCCGGTTGTAATTACGCCTTTTTATTGTGCCGATCTTGAATATGTTGCCGGTGCAAAGGGAACAATATACAACTGGAAAGAACTCGGGCGCTACTCTCTTATTCTCATAAAAAAAATATTCGCCACTCCCTATGATATCGCACTTGAGGGTATTCTTTTTTCATTAACAGCTTTTGTTACGTTTTCTGCCCTCTCATATCTTTTCTTTCTTTTATTTAAAAAGGCTGAATCATCGATACTTTTCCCGGTTTGTGTATCGGCGTTGATTTTCCCGACATTTGTTGAGCAGTTTTATTTTAAATTCCAATCCTTTGAAGTACTCTTTGGCATCTTTCTTCTTATCGTATCGGCAATTTTCTTTGTTGAATTCGTAAAAAAGCCCAAGTTTTATCTTTTCATAATTTCCGTATTGTTAAACGTAATTTCGTTCGGTATCTACCAGAGCATGTTAAACATTATGCTCGTTTTATACGCCGGAATTTTTCTTATGCTTTTCCTTAACGAAGTCGAATACAATAAATTGAAAGTATTCTTCCTGATGGTATTGCAGTTTCTGGCTTCTTTCCTTTTAAACACACTTATCACCAAAATCTTTTGCACAAAGAGCAGTTATTTTTCCGATAAGATCATGTGGAAAACTTATCCTTTTGACACATGTTATCATTTCGTAAAACATTATTTCAGGGTGGTTCTTCTCGCCGAAAGTCCCATGTATACATTTTCATTTGCCCTGTCCCTAATCCTCTCGTTCATAGCCTTTGTATACATGATTATTAAGGTCAAGACAAAAGCAATTCCTGCAATTTTCGGTTTGCTCGGCCTCATGGTTCTCCCCTTTGCCATAGCAATCATTCAGGGGTTTGAACCGGATTCAAGAACTCAGCTTGCCCTCCCCTTTTCAATAGCATTTCTTTTCTATTTCGCCTATTGCGTATTTGAAAAATACATTGCAATAAACTATGATAAAGAAGTATCTGCTCAAAATAACGAAAACAACATTCCGGATGGTTTTCAAACTGTTGAAAACAATGATTCAGAGAATCTCATAAACATCGAAAAAAATATTTCACGCAAAGAAAAAATTTTTTCAAAAGAATTCTTATCATCTCTGGCAGTTGTTCTATCCGTAATTCTTCTTTTGCTGAATATCATTCCGTCTTACCGTCTGACATATTCGCGATATGTCATAAACAAATTCGACAATAAACATTTAACCGTAATCGCCGAGGATCTTAAAAACTATAATTGCAATGCAAAAAACAACAGCAGCCTGCCTGTATTTTTCATAGGCAACCTTCCATACGAAGATACTCCTTTTTGCTTGGAATACGATAAAGAGAGAAAGGATTATGTTTTAATTTCCGTATTCGCTTTGGACAGCGATACCATCCCGACATATTTTTATTCGAGCAACCGAATACTTTCGGCCATGGATGTTTTGGGGTATGACTACACAAAACCCAATTCGAGCCGTTATTTGCATACAGCCAAAAATACCGCTATCGGTCTCCCTGCTTATCCCGAAGAAGGATACATTGAACAGACCGACAAATATATCGTGGTTAATCTCGGCAATTATGTTTCTCCGTTTAAAAAATAATTACTTTGAAACAACAATGGGGGTTTTATGAAGCTCTATACCAAAAGTTATAATCCCGAATGGGGAAGAATCGTTGATATGACAGTAGAAAAGAACGACTCACTCTCCGATTATGTCAAGGATGAGACCGTCTTTAAAGTCATTCTTTTAGAAAAAGGAGAAATAAGTTTAAAAAGCAATGGCAGTTCATATAACATCAAAGCTCCTTCGTTGATTTTTTCATCTGACAAAGATATAACCGATATCGAAAATCTCAAAAAAGGAAGCAGTCTCGTTCTTTATTTTAAACCCTCCGTTGTAAGAGACGAATTCACTCTCGAAAACCTGTATTCCGGCAAATATTCCAATGCATTCGGAACAACCGTTTATCAGGATTATTGCCTTGTGGAAAGATTTTTAAAGATTAAAGAATTAAACAATAAAATCTTTTCCCTGACTCTTAACGAACTTAATAAAATAAAAAGATTAATCCTTTCAATCGAAAAAGAACTGATAACACAATACGATGGTTTCTGGCCCTGCAGAAGCAGATCGTATCTCCTTGAACTTCTTTTTTACATTCAAAACATATTTGATTCAAAAGAAGACTCAAACAATACTTTATCCGAGGAAGACGAAACATTTTCCGCAGTTTGCGAGTATTTAAACGAGCATATAAGCGAGCAGATATCTTTGGAAACATTAATTGCGGCATTCAATATAAACAGAAACAAATTAAACAAAACCTTCATAGACAAAACATCGAAAACATGCTTAAATTATCTTTCGGATTTAAGAATCAACATGGCCAAAATGATTTTAAGCAATACCGAAATTCCAATAGGTGAAGTAAGTTCGCGTGTCGGTTATCCGGATTCGAATTACTTTACCAAAATATTCAAAAAAAATACCGGATTTACTCCAAGCGAATATAGGAAAAATAATATTACGTGCAGATAATACTAAAAGTCGTGCAGATATTTCTTCTTTAAAATCTCCTCCTTTTGTATGATGAATTTGTAAAAACATACAAAGGAGGATTTTTTATGAAGAAAGGTATTTTAATATTTTCTTTGCTGATTACAGGCACACTTCTTTTACCGGGGTGCGAAAAAGTTTCGGTAAGCGAAAACAACTCAGGCAATACAGGCGAAGCTTTGATTGAAAGCCCAACGGAATTTTATAATGATAATCCCGATGAGCAAAATGCTGCCCCTGAAGATCAGATAAACGAATCGGAAGAAAAAGCAATAATCATCGACCCCGACAATTCATATATATACGAAGGGCTTTGCAAGATAAATGCAGAATACGACGAAACCGCAGGCGGTGCTCCTGTTGATACAATCGTAAAAGAATTAAGAAAAGATTCTTATGAAGGAATGGTTCTTTTATCGCATGAGGTAACAGAAAATACCGATACCGTCAAATACAAAGTCATTCCGATGGATATTTCAGACAAAGCCCGTCCGTATATCATATGCAATGCGGTATTTGCCAAAGAAGGTGACGAATGGAGTCTTTCTTCCAAAGAATGGTCCGAATGGGTTATAAAAAGAAACGAATTAAGCGGAAGCAGCTGGGTTGCAGATTCCGAAGAAGCAAAAGATCTTGCCAAACTTTTTGAAAACGGTTCTGAATTCAAAGAAGACTCAAATGTTTACATACATATTAAGAGAAACCTGTATTTAATCTCCGTACTTAAAAATGATGACCCTTCCGTATTTGAAACAAAATTCGGAACATCCTTCGGCGGAAGCATATATTACATAAACGATGAGGAAAATAAATCGGTCGACTTTACCTGTACGGAAGGTATTGTAAATGACGAAGGACTCCTTTCATTCAAACTTGTAACGGATAACGGAGAAGCAGATTTCGAACCCGGAAACGGAAACAGTTTTATATCCGATGGATTTTATAAACTGAGTATTTCCGGTGAAACCGATGACTTAAAGAGTGCTGACGTAATCGAAAATCTCGATACCTTTGAAGTCACGAGCAAAAGTATCTTTTACGGTGAATGGATAAAAGAAACAGGCGGCCAGAACGGAAACGTAAGTCCCGAGCTGTCCTGGGAAAAAGTAGACGGGGCCGGCGCATACGCAATAATGATAACAGACCTTGACACGGATGATTATTTTCTTCACGGATACAGAACTAGTGATACGACCCATCTTGATTACGGCGATCTTGGTGATGACGAATTCTTAGGCCCCATCCCTCCGAGCCCTCACAATTACAAGGTATATGTATTCGCACTTAAAGAAGCCGTGGATCCTGGCTTAAGAGTCGCCAAACAGAACTGCCATCCGGAACATCTTTTCGATCTGCTTAACAAAGACAATCCCGGAAACGTAATTGCATACGGAACGGTTACGGCATCGTACGAATATCTCGGCAGAGTCTGGTAGAATCATAAAAAATTAACACCTCGGAATTTGATCCGAGGTGTTATTTTATTCACTGAAATGAATTGCCTTATCAACTCTGTTAAGAGCAAAAACAAATACAGGTCCGATTACATAGCACGAAATCACTTCGCCGAGGAATACCGAGAGTGAAAGAAGCAAAAGCACGGGAAGCATTTTCTCTGCATTTGCAAAACTTGTAACCTGATAACCAAAGTAAAGAACAAATGGAATTACAATTGCATTGACCAATACAGTGGGAATCGGAATTAAAAGTGCATGTTTCATTTTAAGGACGGGCCCGTTCTTTTTTCTGATTGTTCGTGCAATCGGATATGTCATCAATGCTGCAATAAGTGTAGCGGCAGTACCAAAAATCATATCAATGGGCGATCCTCCTAAAAGATTTGTTATAAAACATCCGATGATTACTCCTAAGATACCTGCGGGAGTGTAGAAAATCGTCATGCAAAGCGCTTCGGCAACTCTGCACTGAATCTCAAGATACGAGAATGTGTATGTGAGTAATGAAAGCACCACATACAGTGCGGCCACGATTGCGGCAGTGGAAATAAATTTCGCTGTTTTTTTCATTTTAATCTCCTAGTTTTGTTTTAAGTGAGGATGGGTTTCGAACTCACTGTTTAAGTTACAGTCGTAAGACGACAAGCCATATCATACTATGTTTGATAAATTAAGTCAATAAAAAAAGCAGTTCAGCTTTAAACCGAACTGCTTTTAATATTTTAAGATATTTATCAGCAACCCTTCTCAAGAGCAAGTGTTCTTGTTGTAAGATCGCATACTTCAGAGGGTCCGTAGTACTGGATGGCACCGGGGAATGTGAAGCATGTCTCAACTGCCCATTCGTCACGATGAGCTTCGAAGTATTTGAAAGGTGCACCGTCAAGTTCAACGAGTGCCTTTCTGATAACGGGCTTGTCTTCACCGTTTCTTCTTTCCATGTTCATCATCTTTGTGATGGGCATACCGCCTGCAACCCATTCTTCAGCGGGCTTTGCAATATTGGAAACCTTTGAAAGATATCCTGTATAGCCGTACTGGATAAGCATGAATGCGTTGTATCCGAGTGAATAGCAGTAATCAGCATCGAAGTTTGAAGGGAATGC
>DFEM01000009.1 GCA_002369155.1 Lachnospiraceae bacterium UBA3802
CGATCTAAGGCAGATAACTTAAAATCAAAAATTTTCTCTTACTAAGAATGTTTTTCTAACTCGGCGTCTTCCGAAAACAGCGACAAATTGAGACTCGTCCTCTTTCAAAAGTGACTTTAATAACTTTTTTTCTTCTATTCTTCCAACCCTATTCTCCTCATTTTTTCTAAATCTTGTATTAATTATAGGATTTGGAAGTTTTCTACGACATGATTTACTAATGGAACCCAATACAAATCTTGACAATCACTATATGTATTTAGAAAGTCAATTAGCCTTTTTTCAACATCGATGTTTTTCATTATTCTAACTAATCACCTTTCGAAAAAAATTTTATAATCCATCATTTTTTAGATATTTCTTCCTTGATACTGAATCGTAATAACATAAACCTTCTTTTCAGATTCATCTATCTTAAAGATGGCAATGTAATTATCTATAAGTAGCTGTTTATAGCCCTTTCCAGCGTATCTTCCAACTTGTCTGTCCTGATGTGATTCAGGATATTCATCTAAATTAAAAATGGCATCCCAAATTCTATCGGTCTGCCCTTTTGCATTTTCCGGAGATAACTTTTCCAGAGCTATATAAGCATAGATTTCTTCTATATCACGATATGCTTTCGGATATAACAAAACTTCGTATTTTTTAGCCATAGTATTTCTTGTCTAGCTTCTTTCTGGCATCTTTAGCTGAAATAGGCTTTGCTCCTTGTTCGATTTCTCTCTCAGCTTCTTCAATAGCATTATCTATTCTATTAATCCGAGCAAATTGTTCATACATTTCAGTGCTCATGATAACAAGATCGCTATATCCGTTTTTCGTTATAAATATAGGCTCTTTATTTTTGTGAGCCAACTCCGAAATCTCACTCGTTTTTCTTAAATCTCTTATAGGCATTATTATTGGCATAAAAATCACCTCCTCTGTATCATAAATGTATCACAATTGCGGCACAATGTAAAGAATATATCCTATCAAAAAAGGTATCACTATTTAGAAATATTGCGATATTCCTAAATACCCTGTCCTATATTTCCATAGTGTAGAAAACAATCGGATAGGCGACATTCATTACAACATAATTATATTCATACTCGGACAATTCTCCGCCCCACGATTCATAGACCTTCCTGGCTTTAATATTATCCTTCAATACTCCTATGATGTATTTGTTTGCCTTTTTTGTCTTTGCCCACTCGGTAAAAATGTCTCTTAACGCTGTACCGATTCCTTTTCCCTGATATTCGGGATATACATAAAGTGCAGTAAGATCGGCGTACCCGTTTTTGAAGTATTCATAATCCGTATCGAGGGTGCCAAATATCAATCCCACTATTTTTCCGTCACATTCAGCTACATATGCGATTTTTCTTTCGCCAACGTATTTATCTTCAGTAAATCCATTGACCCTTTCTTCTCTTGCGTAGTCACGTCCATCGAATACCTCTTTGGGAAAAATGTGACCATATGCATCACGCCATACTTCATCCAAAAGAGTATACCATTCATATGCGTCTTCTTTTTGTACCGGTCTGTATTTGATTTCCATATTTTGCCTCATAATCCAATTCTCACTTTTATGATACTCAACTACAGGTTCAATATATATTACTTTTGTTTTTTGAAAATCATTGTCGAGGTGTTGCCTTCTTCGCCGACCTCATAGGTCATGGTATCGCCCTTTACGGTAGGTGATGCGAAAACAAATCCGCCGTCCATTTTAAAATTGTATTGGTTATTACCCAAATCTTCCAATATGAAAGGAATTTCTACAGGCTTTTTCAAAAGCTTCATTTCACAGGTATAATTAACCTCATCGCCCTTAATCACATAAGTTTCCGATATGCCCAGTTCCTCTAAATCGGATTGGCTTAATTTGTTGCCCGAAGGTTCTATCTCTTCATATAAAACCCATGTGCCTTCTATGCTGCCGGCGTTGCAGCCGGTAAGGACAAAAATCCCGATTATCAGCGACATAAAAACCGATATCAATTTCTTTTTCATTTTATTCACCTATTGGTTTATTTAATCTTTGCCACGCCTTGCTTTTTCCCATCGCACAAAAGCGACACCGATAATAATCGCATATCCGATAAAACTCCACATCGTGGGTATTTCCCTGAAAAACAAAAATCCCCAGAGCGTTGCAAATATAACCTGCGTATAATCAAACACCGAAAGTTTCTTTGCCGGTGCGTATTTATATGCTGTTGTAATCGAAAACTGGCCAAGTGCCGCCGATAATCCCGCAAGGACAAGAATTAGCCACTGCAAGGCGCTCATCGGTACAAAATGTGTAATCATAAAAGGGAAAGTAAGAAGACACGAAAAAAGAGAAAAACAAATAACAATGACCGGTGTTTTGGCTCCTTTCTTGGTCGCACGTCTTACAAAAACATATGCGCATCCTGCACCGAATCCACCGTAAAGCCCGACAAGGGACGGAACAAGCTCCATATTGCTTCCCGTCGGCCTAATGATAAACAAAGCTCCTATAAAAGCAATAATCGTTGCCGTAATATCAAACTTCGAAGGCTTTTCCTTAAGAAGCGGAATCGATAAAACGATGGCGTAAAAAGGCGAAAGTTTGTTAAGCATGTTTGAGTCCGCCAAAACAAGTTTGTCAATCGCATAGAAATTTGCAATAAGACCCGTGGTCCCGAAAAGACATCTGAAAAAAATATCCGGAGCAAATGACTTTTTTATCTCAAACCTGTCTCTTTTGACAATCATGGTGCCTATGGCAATTATCAAAGCAAAAGCATTTCTGAAAAAAGCTTTTTGCATCGTGGGCAAATCTCCGGAGAGTCTTACAAAAAAAGTCATAAGAGAAAACCCGATTGCCGCGAGAATAATACATACGATTCCTTTTGTCTGATTATTAAGATTTTTAAACATGGCTGCCTCAGAAAGAATACATATATTTTTTATTATTGTCCGTACCATACATTCCCATCGGGACCGGGAACCTCGGGATAACTTGCCATTTCAGGTAAAAGACAGTTTAAATACACCCCGGGCAGAGGTTCTTCGTTTGTTTCAAGCCCCATATCATCTACGAATGAACGAAGGTTTAAATTGTAAATATAATGATAGTAACTGATGGAACCTTCATCTTCCAAATGTTCATAGTTAACGACTATCATTCCGTTTCCGCGCATGAATACATCATTTATCTTATCGCCTGCAGGAACCAATTCACCGATAATATCCCTGCCAACCCAGTATTCCAAGGTTTTGTCATCGATTGACGTACCGGCGTATTCATGGATTTTTTGATCCTCAGGATCGTAAAAGAAATAATATTTCTTCCATGTATGTCCGATAGGCATACCTCCGATAGTATTGTCCAGCATCATATCGTATGCAGGATGAGTAATGGTAAAAAATGAGGGATTGCCTTCATCCTGCCATACCGAGCCTATATGCGAAAATTCAGCCTCTGATAAACTGCCGTCCGCTACGTAATAAACAAAGCTGTAACTTTCGGACATGTAATAATCATCTATCATCACATAATTGATGTCTCCGACTTTCATCGTACGAATCTCTTTTCCGAGTCCGATTCCGTTGCCCTGGCATATTTTTTGGCATTTTGAATCCGATACAAACCATACAAAGGAATTGGGTACACAACCAAAATCTTCATCAATGTCGTCTCCGGTTATGGCAAACGCTTCTTCGCTGCCGTCGCCGTCAAAGTCATCCAGAATAAAAGCTTTAATATCATCTTTTTCGCAACCGCTTTCGGCGATTATTTTTTCTTTAAATTCATCTTCTTTGGAAGCTGCATCATTCTCACCTGTTGTGTTGTCTGAATCTTTGTCATTTGCGTCTGTATTTATCTTGTCGTCAGTATCAGTACCCGCATTGGAATCATCAACTGTATTAACATCTGTTTTGCTTTCCGCAACCTGAGCCACGGTATTGCCGTCATCCTTTGTGGATGTGACATTTGCATTTCCGATTGTGCAGGCCGTAAGACTAAAGGAAGCCAGCACAACACCCATAACAATTCCTAAATTACGTTTCATTTCATCTCTCCTTAAAAAACTCTATTTGTTCACCAAGCGGTCCAAAGCAAAATGCCATTCTGATCGGATATTCGGGATCAGACATTATCACCTTGTCGTTTGGCTCCAAAAACACTTCATAACCTGCTTCTTTAACTTTCTTCGCCACCATGTCCACATCGTCTGTAAGCAGGGCAAAATGACGAATAGCACCAAGGCGATGCTCTCCGTCAGCATTGGTAAAGACCTCTATAAAACCGTTGCCGGTATCTATCATAAAACCATCCGGCCATTCGCGAATGATTTTCAAACCCAATACCGTGATGTAAAAATCCTTAACTTTTTTGATTTCTTCCTCGGTATTGCATTTCATTGAAATGTGGTGAATTCCTTTAATCATGCTTCTTTTACTGCCTTTCCGTTTCTACTGTTTTAAAAGAAGCGACATTATCCACTTCGGATCGGGCGCTTTCATATTTTTATCCATGGCCATCTCTTCCATTACTCCCTGCACCGATGCCCAAAAACATCTGGATAAAAGAGTCGCATCTCCGCTTCGAAACACCCCCGCTTTTTGCCCTTTTTTAATAAGGGCTGCGGTATCCTTAACCGACTCTACCGAAAGTGCGACCTCTCTGGCCTCTTCAGGCATACCGCTTCGCCTTACCTGTCCCATGAGAACAAACATATTGAATACCCATGGCTGTTCTTTGGCATATGAAAAAAGCTGTTCCAAAAATTTTTCCAGATAGATTTCAGGCGGCACACCCTCAATCCCCTTGGCACTCGCCGATTTGGTCCCCTCAGCGCCCATCTTCACGAGTTCAAGAAGCAGTTCTTCCTTGGACTCAAAATAGTGAAACATAAGGCCCGTACTCATGGGAACCGCCTCTGCTATATCCGTAATCTTTGTATCATAATACCCACGCTCGACAAACAAAGTTAACGCCGTCATGAGTATCTTTTGTTTTCTCTCTTCCTTTTGCTCTTTTCTTGTCATTTCTTCCCCTCAAAATAAAGGTATTTAAATATTTATATCGCGTCTTTTACTTTTCAAAATTCTTTGCACCGCAAATTTTCCGCTGGCTGCGGCTACGGGAAGTCCTCCGGGCGAATTGGTCCACTGACCGGCGGGATAAAGATTGTCGATTCCCTTTAATTTACCCTTCATCTTAAGCTGTTTGGCATCGGGTGTGGCTGTAAAGCTCATGTAACTTCCGTGATATGCATTGCAGTATCTCTCATATGTAAGAGGTGTCCAGCAGTCAAGGAATTCCAAGTCTCCGACAAGCTCGGGAAATGCGGTCTCTATTCTCTTTACAACTTCTTTAACAAGTGCTTCTTTTCGCTCTTTGTATTCCGTCTCGCTTAAGCTCTTCCACACTTCATAATCTTCATCGGTCTGCGAGATGCATGTCTGGATTACCTGCTTGCCGTCTTTAACAAAAATGGGGTCATATCCGTATGCTTTAACATACATTCTCTCAAAGGTACGATTACCTGCTTTAAGAGGTTCGATATCGATGAAAACCGTCTCCCCTCTATCATAACTTTCACTAACCGCAAATGCAACCTGGAAACCGCTTATCGTAGGATATTTCTTCGGTGCCTCGTAAGCTTCCTTAACGGCCTTTGGCATATATCCGGCAGGAAGAAATTTATTGAAAAGCACATATGTATCAACGGCCGGGATAATATAATCGCCACGAATCACTCTGCCGTCTTCAAGTGTAATGCCTTCGGCTCTCTTTTTGCAAAGGTTAATCTTTTTGATACTTGAATTATAATATATCTTTCCGCCAAGTTCCTTAAATCTTTTTTCCATGCGAAGCGACATCTTAAGAGATGCTCCCATGGGAATCTTGCCGTTACCGTCAGCCATGGTCGCATATGATACCAAAAATGCGTAAGTACAGTATTCCTTGGGAAGATAATCGCACATTAACTTTTGAAGGATGGGGGATTTAAATCTCTTGCTGTATTCTTCCAAAGAGAGCTTGCCGAATTCCTTCATGACTTTCGGAAAATCAGCCATATTCTTTCCCATGTTGATGTAGTCCTTTACGCCCCACATTTCCATGGGCTTGTTGGCAGGAAAGAGGCACTGCTTCGAATATTCCACATATTCAATAAACTTCTCTATCTCCTCTTTGTCTTCAGGGGATATCTCGATAAGTTCTCTCTTGGTACGCTCAAGATCATTCCAAAGTGTAGCGGTTACGCCATTGCTTATGGTCGAATAAAAAGCATTGATTTCGGCATATTCCATATCATCCGAAAGAGCTCCGACCTTCTTCCATACATCGTACATATCCGTATCTTTTCTTGTACCTGTAAGCCAGTGGATGCAGTTATCAATATGATAGCCTTTCCTGTTCCAACCGATGCACTCTCCTCCGGGGATTGAGTTCTTCTCATAAATCTCTGCATCAAATCCTGCAAGAAGTGCATATACACCTGCAGAAAGACCTGCGATTCCGCCTCCGATGATTATTACCTTTTCTTTTTCATTAGTGTTTTTCATTTTTATATTTCCTTTCTTGTTGAATTCTCGTTCATTGAATGTAGATTCAATATAACCGCAAAAGAATAGAATGTCAACACTTTTGTTGAATTTAAATTCAATAAATTTCAAAAAAGGAAAAACAAAGACTCCAAAAAGCATTAAAAAAAGCCTAAACAAAGCGTTCAGGCTTTAAAAGAATTATAATAAATCAAGCGATACTTTAAACGATATCATCCTCTCCGTCTCACTCGAATCGAATTTGATGACGTAGGCCTGCATATCGCTGTCTATGGAAACTATTGTACCTTCTCCGAGAATCAGATGCTTTACTCTGCTTCCCTCTTCAAAAAGATCTTTTTTATCTTTAATCATGGACTTATCGTAAAGCTCTATATATTCTTTGGTCTCTTTGATAAGCGCATCGTTTGGCTCGTTGATATATTCAAGATATTTTTTATCTATGTCAAAAAGGAATCTTGAAGGAAATCTGGGAGATCCGTCAAAGTTTCGTCCCATCGCCTCTGTCAAAAAGAGCGTGTCTTTCGCTCTTGTAATCGCCACAAAAGCAAGGCGTCTCTCCTCTTCCATCGCAGCTTCCGTCCTCGTCTTTTTGGAAGGAAATACTCCTTCGTTTAATCCGCATATAAATACATTCTTGAATTCAAGACCTTTGGCCGCATGCACGGTCATGAGTTTGACACGGTCCTTCGTATCCTCAAGATCTGTATTCGTGTAAAGTGCTATATGCTTTAAATAAGAATCAAGATTCGTCTCTTCACCGCATGTTACTTCGTATTCGTATATCGACTGTTTTAATTCCGCAAGATTATCAAGTCTCTCCTGCGCACCTTCTGTTCGAAGCGCCTCCTCATATCCGCTTAACTGAAGTACCTTGGTCAAAAGTTCGGATATGCTTTTCTTATCAAGGTTCTCCGACAATTTATCCATAAGCTCGAGGAAATCATTTGCTTTGGTACTCTTAAATATCGGATTGTCTATATTTTCCTTAAGTGCCTGATAAAGCGTAATTCTCTTATTCTCGCTTACTTCCTCGAGGAACTTGATTCTCCTCTCTCCCATGTTTCTCTTTGGCGTATTGACTACTCTCTTAAATGCGAGATCATCGGCCGAGACAAGCATCCTAAGATAGGAAAGCGCCACCTTAATCTCTATCCTGTCATAAAACTGAACACCGCTGTATATCACATAGGGAATCTTGTTGGTAAAAAGCGCATGCTCTATGCTTCTTGTTAAGAAATGAGATCTGAAAAGAATCGTCATATCTTTGTAATTGTCATTGTTCTTTTCTTTTAATTCCGTAATTTTTGCCACGATAAAATCAGCCTCATCATCGGAATTCTTCGCAAAATATGCGTAGCTATTCGCACCCTCTCCCCTTAAGGAAACGAGGTTTTTATCTTCTCTGTATTTGTTCTTTGCAATAAGAGAATTGGCCACATCGATAATGCTTTTGACTGAACGGTAATTATCATTCATCATGACGGTCTTAGTACCCTTAAACTTCTTATCGAAATCGAGAAGATAATGAATGTTGGCCCCACGCCAAGTGTATATCGTCTGGTCCGGGTCTCCCACGACAAAAAGATTCTTGTGATAATCAGAGAGAACTTCCATAAGTTCATACTGAGGTTTGTCTATATCCTGAAACTCATCAATCATTATGTACATGAGTCTCTTCTGCCATTTTAATCTTGATTCTTCGTTAACTTTAAAAGTATAAAGAGTAAAGATAATAAGGTCGTTGTAATCAAGCCCGAAGCACTTCTTCTCCTGATAAAGATAACCGTAAAAGATAATATCCTTGGCAGTAACCGCAGAGTCATACTTTTCCTTAAGTGTCTCAAGCGACATATCAAACATATCGATGTAATAATCCGGCCGCTCAAAAAGTTTAATCATCTCTATCATGTCACGTGCCTTCGAAAAAGTCATATCGCGAAGAGACAGATTTCTCTCTTCGTAAATGACGGAGAGCATCGCATCAATGTCCGAATTATCAAGTACCAAAAAAGACTTTGGATAATTAAACACAAAACTTTCTTCCTTTAGCACATTGGCACAAAATCCATGGAAAGTATTGATGTATCCCGTATCCCTGTCCCCTGTCAGCATATGAATACGCTGCCTCATCTCATTGGCGGCTTTGTTCGTAAAAGTCACACAAAGAATATTGCCGGCAGGAATACCGATATCGTTAACAAGATATGCAAACCTGTGAGTAAGAGTCCTCGTCTTACCGCTACCCGCACCCGCTATAACACGCACATACCCTTCGGTGGTCGTAACCGCCTCCAACTGCGAAGGATTCAGTTTATCCAAAATCTGCTCTGACATAAAAAAACACTCCAAAAGTTAACTGTAATCGCATTATATCATAAAGCGAACAAACTTTCGAGTGTTTTTTTGAGGGCTTCATTATCTTATCCTGCAACAGGAATATGTTTTGATGAAAAACTCCGGTGTTGCTTACTTGGATAAAGTCATTATCTTAAGCCTCACCATTGTAATTCGAAATGAATTTTTGAATGAGTAAAAATAGGAGAAATGCCTGGATGCATATAAAGACCATAACGAATGAGAAATTCTAGATTGTTTAGAAAAGAAATACCTATTATTGTAGGTTGATAATGAGCCCCCTTCGTTTTTTCGATTTTACTCTATTCAATTTCATCAATTACATAAATTGGACTGAGCGGTCAAAAATCGGGTGCAAGCGGTTATTGCATCGTATTTATCACATATGTTATGATTTTTTTATAGAACCCGATTGTCGATTTTGTTCAATCAGACGAGGTATACTAGATGTTCATAAATATTCTTATTTGCGATGACTGTCAAGAAGATTTGATGGCACTTAAACAAAATATTGAGCGTTTCTTTTTTAATCTCCCGGATACATATGATTATCATATTGACAGTTTTTCTTTGGGAACAGAATTACTCAAAAAATATAACGAAAACCATTACCAAATTGTTTTCCTCGATATTGAAATGCCAGAAATAAACGGACTAGAAGTAGCAAAAAAATTGCGCGAAAATAATAATTCACTTTTCATTATTTTTGTTTCTTCCTATGATCAGTTTATGAAAGATTCTTTTGAAGTTCAGCCATATCAGTATCTTGAAAAGCCTATAATGTTTGATTCGACAAAGAAGGTACTTCAATCAATAATTAAGACTCTTTCTAATAATCAATCTTCCATTCTCACCATTTCAACTGTAGATGGTGATTATCTTATCAATCTTAAAGAATTGATGTATATACAAAATATCAAAGGCAAAAAGAACTATCTTGAATTTCACTTGCAAAGCGGTGAAATATATATAACGAACGGGACAATTCAATCATGGGAGAATGCGTTGAAAGAATATGGATTCGTTCCTTCCATGAGAGGAATACTAGTTAATATCTATCACATCAAAATAATCCAAAGTACACAGGTTATACTAAAAAACAATGAGTCTTTACCTCTTAGCAGAAGACAAGCAAAAATAATTCACGAAACCTTTGTAAATCATGTAATTTCACTCATTAAATAATTATTCTTCTTTTAAGGCAGGAAAAAATGGCACATTCTATTTCTTCTTTTCTTGGATCGATGCTCGATCTTGGCGCTTTAGTTTTGTATTTTTACATTTTTATGAAGAAAAGGAAACAAAATATACCTTTTCCTTTTTTGATGTTTTCATTTATCTTAAGTGAATTAGTTGTCGTATTTTCTTCAATAATCCTTTCATCAAACTTTTCATTTTATGCTGGTCTTATACGATTAAGTATTAGTCTTATTTCAACCTTTCTTTTAACCCTGTTCTTTGAATCAAAGTTACTTTACCGTATTTTCTTTTCTATAAGTTATCAAGCTATAATTGCACTGTCTGAGTTTATTGCTCAACTGTTTGTTCAATATTATTTAAGATTGCCAGAAGAAAGTATCTCAAATATCGAAGACTTAATATGTTTTTTGTCCTTAACCATCACTTTATTTTTTATAATATTAATATCTATAATATTCAAAAAAAGAAATCTATATATATCTGTACAACATTATTTTCTTTTATTAATTACTCCTATCATAACTATATTTACTGCTTTTAATCGAAATATCCTGGAATCCTCTATAACACACCCTTTTTCATATGTATTATTAATCACAGGATTTGTAATTATAAATTATTCTAATTTTATTCTTTTAATTATTTCATCTAATTCATTCGCCGAAAGAGAAAAAATGAATCTTATTCTTAAACAAAATGAATATCAGCAGGAAAAATATAACCAATTATCTTCCGCTTATAAAAAACTTAGGAAATATCAACACGATACCAAAAAAAGATTCATGTACATCAACGATTGTATTCAAAACAAAAAATATAATGCTGTAATACCTTATCTAGAACAATCCATGAACGAATTAAATTCAAGTTACAGCAAAATCAATACCGGAAATCTCGTAATTGATTCTTTTGTAAGTAACTATCTTCTTCTGTGTGATGATAATAAAATTGAATTTAATCCCAATTTGCAAATTGATTCATCTCTAATTCCCATAAATGACTATGATTTATCCATTGTTCTCGGAAATCTTCTGGATAACGCTGTGAATGCATGTAATAATATTCATCACCCCAACAAAAAATTCATCAATTTACATATTTGTACGGATTTGCAAACCGATCAATTTGTAATACACATAATTAATTCCAAAGCACAAAAAACCGTATCAGAGAACGATGAAATCATTCACGGATACGGCTTAATCAATATTAAAGAGCATATAGAAAAATCGTTTGGTATAATAAATTTTAAAGAATCTGATGAAGAATTCGAAACTTCAATTATCATTCCTATTACATCTCAGAATAATACTAAAAAATAGAAATCTCTATTCTCCTATTTGACTCAGGATTCTTTCTATTCTCTCATTCTTCTCATGCCATACAGTACTTATTGGCCATGGAAGATCAAGTATGTATTGTCTGTCTCCGGGATTTAATATATCTAGTTCCTTCAAGAAGGCTTCTTTGTCTTTGTATAACCTTTTTCCAAAATCTATAGCGACATATTCTTTAGATTCATCTTCTTCTATCACAACTTGCTTGAATGATGTTCTTCCAATATTGTCCTGAACTTTCTCATAAGTTACTCTTTTGTTTGAAGAAGAGTTCCCTGGATCTTCGAGATTAATTACACCGCATTCAATATAATGCTTCCAAACCATGTCTCGGATTTTTTCTTTCGGTGTCGGAAAATCCAGTCTTTTATATATTTCTTCTACAGAATAACCTTTATCTGCCAATGAACGAATAGCATCTCCGGATGCAAAGTCCATCGTAAAATCCGCCAAAGCCTGATTAAAAAATTTATTACTCATAGTTCACACACCATGATATATTCTTCTTCATTCTCGTCGACAGTTTTAAACCCGGCCTTCTCATACATCTTCACTGCATAATTGGCTTTCTGCACTGCCAAGGAAGCTCTCTTATAACCGTTCTTTTTAAGAAGTTCAAGCATTTTAACCATCAGTTGAGTACCGATTCCATGCCCTCTGTATTCCTTATACAATGATATGGCAAATGAAGGTGTATCATCATCCACGTGACCATAATCATTCATAATACGAGTCCATACAGCACCTACAACCTTATCATCTGTCTCAGCAAACAGGCAATAATCTCCTTTATTACATCCGAAATCTTCTGTATATACTCTCAGTTCCGGCTTTTCAACAATATCTTTGTCGGGAGGCTCTATGCCTTCAGGAATATATATAGCTTCGTATAAAAAATCTTTAAGTAAATCTGTCTCGTTCCCTCTGATATTTCTGATAATATAATTCATCGACTCATCACTTTGCATCATTTTCAATTATTCCAAATCATTCAAACACTCGGGTATATCTCTTGGTGAGGTTCCGTCTCTATTAAACGAAGTAGCACCGCCCACCGGCATGTCATTGACAATATTTAAACATACTTGGTCGCTGTTTTTAGTCTTAAACGATTCATTTCTTGTCTCATCGCTAAGCCCGAAGAAAAGCATATCCGGATCAACAATTCCAACACTATCTTCATAATAAGAATCATATACAAGTTTCTCAAGAACAAGGTCACAGATGTAATTGTTTCCATCTATTTCCACTATAGACCAATACCATATTGTTACATCTACATTTTCCATCTTTCCTTCCTGGGAAGATATAACGACACCGTTTCTTTCAAGATATTTATCATAATCATTCTTAAATATTCCTCTTCCGTTAATCTCATATACTTCCATATGAAGCTGTCCGAGGATGAATGAATATAATTTCATGTACGGACCTTCTCTGTAAAATTCTCGATTGATAACACCGTATACTGTCTCCCCTCTTTGAATGCTATCCTTAAATGCATCTGTGTAAGTAGTATTTTTGAATGGGTTCTCCTTTTCAAAAGAGAATTTCATATCTTTGATAAGCTGCTTATATATAACCTCTGCTCTTTCTCTGTCCGTGGAATCTGCAGTTAAATTATCATTTATTGTATCTGTAATGTAATCGACAAATTCATCGATAATAGCTTTTGTTTCTTCTTTTGCAGTCCCCTCGCCAATTGCATAATGTGGTGTTCCATGTTCATCGGTTGAATCCAATACAATAGAGCCAAAATAATGCAATTCGCATGTGCTTTGATCTATAGGAATTACTTCTACTGCCTCCATCATAGGATTGCAGAGAGTTGCCACCATCGTCGCATTATATAAATCTTCAGCCCCCGAACAATCTTCAAATGTAACCTCGGAATCGGCATTGTAAACCGCAGTTAATAACTGCTTGGTATGCTTTATTACTTTTGGATTATTCGCGTAATAACGCAAAATAAAATCAGGAATAATCTCAGGATCAAATACATATTTGCCCGTTTCTCTTAAAGTATCAGGTTTAGGCAATAAGTCATCATCGACCATGGAATCAGATTCTTCTTCCCCATCATCTTCTTCTATTGCATCTTCTTGGTTGTCTTCATCTTCAATTACAGTTGTTGGATAATCATCAATAACTTCCTCACGTGCATTGCAGCCATAAGAAAAAAGAACAGAAACAGAAATAAATAATACCAGAGTCCTTGAAATAACCGGTTTGAATGTCTTAATCATAGTAACCTCCTGTAGCTAACACCGATTATGCTTTCCCCTAAGCAATACCCAAGATTGAAATATAGACCTTCACCATTTATTCTTATTTTGAGAAATCAACATCCTCATTTTTCATTATAACAAATACTTTAGAAAATACCACATAAAAAAAGCTTGAAAACAGGTTCGTTTTCAAGCTTTTTCATTGTTAGAAGTTTAATGTTTACTCAACATTGTTGTCTGTGTTTTCGCTCATGATTTCTGTCACATCAAGCATCATTCCGTTTTCGCCTGTAACATTGGGGAGTTCTCCGTTCCATTTCTCGATGGTTTTATCTTTAAGGATGTTATCTGTTAAAGATTCTTCGACAAGTCTGTTAGCTTCTGCTTCTGCATTTGCTGAGATAAGCTTTGCATCAGCTTCTGCCTTTGCCTGAGTGAGTTTAACAGTTGCATCAGCTTCTGCTTTTTCTACAGCGGTTTTGTTTTCAATCTGCTGTGTTTCATATGCCATCTGCGCCTGCTGTTTCTGAGCAATCTTGTCATTGTATTCTTCATCGAATGTAGCATTGTTGATTACTACTTTGTTAATCTTTACAACTTCCGAACCGTATTTTTCATTAAGTGAGTTCTGGATGTTTTCTTTTACCAAAGGCTCCAAGATATTACGGCTTGTAACATCGGTAGGTGTAAGAGTTTTGGATGAAGTTTTAAGAGCTGAAGCTACAAGGCTTTCGCTAACAAGGTTGTTTTTGTAATTACTTACATTTGCATATATCCAAGAGCTCTTCTCTGCGTTAATCTGATATGTAACTGTGATTCCGGAGAAGAATACTTCGTTTCTTTCTGATGTTTCAGAGCTTATTGTTCCATCGAATGTAACGTCCTGCTGTTTGTTGTTTACTAAATTAATGCTCTGGATGAAAGGGATTTTAAAGTTTAATCCGCTTTGAACCACGTTACTTGAGATCTGACCGAATGTAGTTCTTACTCCTGTGTATCCTGTAGGAATAATCTTAACGGAATTAACGGCAACAATTATTAACATAACCGCAACTACGATACCTACAATGTAAGAAACTTTGAATTTGAATTTTTTCACTGTTTGCTCCTTCCGAGATGTTTTCTTCATCTCTTTGTTACAATTATATATAAAGCGTTACACGAATAAATGATTATTGGCACGCAATTAAGATATTATAATTTGTCGCCTGAATAATCAAGGATTATTTTATTTTTCTCTCTGGAGGCAATCCGGTTTGATTTATTGAATCGGAAAGTATATAATTTCCTAGGAAATTATATATTTCCAAATGGGTGAAAATAGGAGGAATTCAAAATGACATTTAATGATTTGGTTGAAAAAGTAAGAAAAATGGCAGGTAAGGTAGATGCATCAGACAAACCTTTCCTTGCTGTTCAGATTAACATCACCGGAAAAGAAAGCGGAGTATTCTACGTAGAAGTTAAAGACGGCAGAATCAATGTAGAGCCTTACGAATACATTGACAGAAACTGCGCCTTTACCATCAGTTTGACAGATTTTAACAAACTCATAGACGGAAAACTTGATCCCATGCTTGCGTTTACAACAGGCAAACTTAAAGTAGAAGGTGACCTTGGCAAGGCACTTGAATTCTCCAAGATTATTAAAAAATAGCTGAATGTTAACATGCATTGCTTGTGGCAACGGGGTATTTAATCCTAAGATTGAGCCATCAAATGATGCAGGAGGAAAAGCGAATGCTTGGAGAAAACATTAAGACTTTAAGAAAACAAAAAGGATTTTCACAGGAGACACTTGCTCAACAATTAAATGTGGTAAGACAGACTGTTTCAAAATGGGAAAAAGGTATCTCGGTACCGGATGCGGAAATGCTTAATGCTTTATCGGAACTGTTTGAAGTACCCGTAAGCACACTTCTTGGAAGTAAGATTGAGGAACAACCGGCTGAAACGGATTCCAAAATGGATGAGATAGCCAAACAGCTTGCCATACTTAATGAGCAGCTTGCCAATCAGGCGGTTAGAAAGAGAAAGACGGCAAAAAGAATAATAACATTTATTTTAATTGCCATAGCGGGTGCTATACTATTATTTTTCTTATATATGACTGCTTTGATTCTCTTTAGATATCATGTGGCTTCCAATACCAATTTCTATGTAACAGAGGTTCAATGCGAACTGAACGGCGAGACATATGGTTATGAGATTGTGTTTGATGATAATTATCAAATTCACGAAGAGGGCGGTGATGCCTTTATAAGCAATCATATCGATACTTTAGGTATAAACGATGTGAATGTGTTGACGGCTCATATAGAAGATTACTTTGTGGAACATGGCGGCACATGTACGATCATAAAAAATCGTGTTCCGTATGAAGAGCCTTAATATTTGATTTTGAAACTAAATAATTACTTAAAGAAAGATAACTCCCGACGCAAGCGTCTGGAGTTATTCTTTTATTTGGCGAAAAAACTTAATAATTCTTCTGGTTTATCTATGATGGTCTTCGCACCATACTCTTTTAATTGTTCTCTGCCTCTGAATCCCCATGAAACGGCTATGCAATCCATCTCGGAATTCTGAGCGGTCAAAAGATCTACGTTGGAATCTCCGATATATACGGAATCTTCTCTGTCAGTATCAAGACATCTTAATATCTCATCAACCATGTCTCTTTCAGGCTTAAGTGCAAACCCTTCGGTTTCTCCCATCGCCTTGTCAAAACAATCCGGAAAGTATTTCTTGGCAAGTATCTGAACCGCATAATCCACTTTATTTGAAACCACTGCGGTTTTAATACCTGCGGCCTTAATCTTTTTAATAACATCTACAATTCCGTCATACGGTCTGGTACAGTCTTCGTTATGTTCTTTATAATATGCTGCCAAATCTTCAAATACAGCGTTTATGGTGGCTTCATCCGTGCCTTCCGGTGTGGATCTCTTGGCTGTGTTAAAGAGACCGTTTCCAACGATTTGGCATTCCTCTTCAACTGTTATTTCTCTGAGTCCGTTTTTTCTAAGTGCATAGTTGGTCGCATTGTTTAAATCTTCAATAGTATTCAATATGGTTCCGTCCATATCGAATATCGCAAGTTTATATTCTTTCATTTCCAATCCTATCTGACTTTATGTCCCGAAGCCGCTTCAAAATTATATTTTACAATGCCAAGATCAAGCTTGGTCATGGCTCCGCCCTTGGCTGTAATCTTTGCTTCGCCTTCTTCCAATGATATCACAAATTTTTGCTGATTAATCGCAGTCGGTGCTTTAAGTGCTGCATCCACTCCTTCTTTAAACCAATCCGGTGCAGTATTCAAATCAGCCTTGCAAAGTTTTTCTAAGGGTTTATTCTTATGAACGTTACCCTGATTCTCACCATATCCAATGGCAATTACGCATACAAGTTTTTCATCCTTGGCAATCTTGGCTTTGCACTTTCTCTTACCGAATGTACCTGCTACCCAACATGTATTAAGACCCATCTGCTGAGCCTTAAGCACAATAGCCTCTCCGAAGTATCCTGCCGTCTCATCAAGATTAGCAATATTTTTCTTCCCGACAAGCGCAATATAATTGTTGGCATTCGTAAACTTACCGTAATGCGCCAGGAACACATCAAAGCATTCAGGATCATTGCATATAAGCTGAATATTAAGACCGCTTTCCGCATTGCAGTTTTCTATGAATTCCTTTAATTCTGTTACTAGATTTTCATCTATCGGTATTGGTTTGTATTGGCGAACGGAGTGGCGTTCGGTGATTGCATTTCTAATGTCCATTCTAATCCTTTCTTGTTTTTCGTTCTAAGCTTTTCTTTAAGTATTCTTGTAAATTCTTATCTATGCAATAAATGTAACATCCTTTCATTCCTCTGGACAAAAGTGTCCTATAGGTATTTTTTATAATTTCATCAGCTCGACGTTGAGCTTCTTCCGGGTTTAGTTTATAAAGTCCCTTTATGCCCTTTAATGACTGATCTGTCTTCGCCCTTCTTGTAAAGTCAGTAACTACTCTTCCATTTTCATAGCGAAGATCATCTCCTATTATTACTCCAACATAATCAAATTCCAATCCTTGCGATGTGTGAATACAACCCACTTCATTTATAGAAGTCTCACTTACTGCAAATGGTTCACCATTACCTAAATTCCAACTCATTTCAAAATCACCAATTTTAATATCATGATAATCGGTGTTGTTTTGCTCTTTTTTGAACCATTCCCAACAATATCCCGCCAATATTCTTGAACTATTAGTATTCCTGTTTCTTTCTATTACAAGTTCTCTCATCTCAAAGGGAGAATCACAAATTCGAATATCATAATCAATACCTTCTAAATCATAATTTGCCGTATCCCTGATGTGCAAAACATTATCAAGCCATGCAAGGTAACCATCTGACCCGTTACATCTAAACTGCGATTGTAATTCAAGATAATGTAATTCTGATCCTTCTTCTTTAGCCCATTTTTCAATTTCAGAAATAGACCCAATATCATCCATGGTCACTCTTTGACTTTCATCTATAAAGAAAACACTACAATATGCTGCCTTTATTATTTCCTTAATCTGGTTTTCTCCAAGGTTATGAAACATTCCTGATTTTTCATTCAAACGATGAGCTTCATCAACAAGCAAGGTATGAACCATGTTTTCTCCGGCTTCCGTATAATTCCCTGAGCCCTTAAAAAGATTATCAATACTACTCTTTTTCATCTGCCCTTTAAGTTTTTTTAGATATACTTGTCTTGGTGCACTGTTCTTAGAAACATATTGAACAAGTTGATCTTTCTTTGTCAATTCTGCCAAAAGATTAATTGCTATAACAGTTTTGCCTGTTCCCGGTCCGCCTTTAACAACAATTGTTCTTTTTTGGTAATCTTTTTGACATAATTCTGATAATCTTAATATTTCTTCATACGCCACCTTTTGTTCATCAATCATAATAAATTCACGATTGCCATTAAGCATTGAACCAATAGTATTCTGAAGACTTTTAGAAGGTCTTATTTTTCCTTTTTCTATGAAATAAAGAACTTCTTTCTTATCCCCTTTAGTAATGGATTTCTTAATAAATAATCTAAGTTGATCAAGCTGTCCTTTGGTATAGGCCGGAGCCTCCTCTAAATAATCCGAATACCACTTTGAATCCAACGGGTCGTTCGCATGACGAATATAATTATGTAGACATGCACAAGGATGTAGTAAGACCTTTTTGTCCTGTACAGATGAGTTATAATCTTTAATTAATTGAGCATATGACCATGCCTGATATGAAGGATGCACTACTCTATGGTTACTTCCTCCCACGAATGTTTCTACTAACGCATCAACACCGGGGACTTCAGTAATCCTGTCCCACTGTTTTAATTCAACTATAACAACATTAGGTTCAAGATTATTATCATATCCGGAAACGATAAAATCTACCCTCTTGGATGTCTGAGGAATTGAATATTCTATAGCTACTCCTGCATCACAAGGAATATTGGGATCATTCATAACCTTATACATATAATTTAGCGAATTTTCCCATGAACGAAATTCTGCCTTTGGTGTATGTTTTCCCAATTTATTTAAAATATTTTCTTCAATTTCTATTGCTATCGAATCGCTCTCACAGCTTTTTAAAAAATCAGTTTTCAAACCATCATATACAATCATATACTTCACCATCTGACATCCGTAATCCACTTACAACATTTTACCAAAAAACTTCTTCTTTTTAAATCAAAAAAGCATCATCAGTTTTTTTCCAATGATGCTTTTGCCTTTTACTTTTTCTTCTCACTCATAAGTTTATTGATTGCTTCCTCCCATTCCTTTGCAGCATTGGGAAAACCAATAGGGAAAAGCAATCCGCCCAGGGGTCCGCCCTCATAAACTATTATTATGTTGGTCAATTTTCTTCTTACTTTCTTAATCTTTGAAACAGGTACCTCTGTGACCTTTCCCTTTTTGCTATTAAATACTATTTTATCCTCAAATAATTCCGTTCTTCCGGGTTTGGTTCCGCCTACCGGTATGGATAAAATGCTTCCTTCCGATGGCGGCATTCCAACTTTTTGTCTTAACTTTTCTATCTCCTGGGTCTCATAGTTTAATGATCCCTGCTTAAATTCTTCCTTGAATCTTGATACATCAAATCCTTTATTCTCGCTCTGAGTTTCTTTTATTTCTTTTTTTGCAGCATTTTCTATGGCTTTTGCCACGATATAAGGCTTGTTGCAATGCGGACATACTGCTGCCTCTTTGTCGGGATCGACTTCTATATTCTTGTTGCAGCTTGTGCATTTTGCGATAACCGTTTTTGTCTTTGATTCTGTGTTTTCTCTTGCAATCGTTATATATTTTTTAATGTTGTATGCCAGATTTTGAATTGCATTCGGCTCGGTAAGAAGCTGAGCCTGTCTCTGGCTGAAGGCTCTGGGAAGATCATCAATATTGTCGCAAGCGAAGAAGAGCTGTTTGTCTTTGTCGTTCTCTCTTAATTTAAGG
>DFEM01000067.1 GCA_002369155.1 Lachnospiraceae bacterium UBA3802
ACCGGATCAAGCTGATGCTCTCCACCGCGGTCAAAAACATGCGCGCCGCGCAGGAAGAAAAAAACAGAGCCTGAAAAAGGCATGAAAACAGCCCTGAAACCGGAACGGCTTCAGGGCTTTTCCATGCCTTGCGGTGCGGCTGCTTACGCCGCCGCGTACTTTTGTCCGGGAGCTCAGACTCTGGAGAGATACTCGCCGGTTCTGGTATCGATTTTAATCTTGTCTCCGATTTCAACAAACAAAGGTACGTTAACCTGTGCGCCGGTTTCCACGATAGCGGGTTTGTTTGCGCCGGTAGCGGTGTCGCCCTTAAAGCCGGGCTCGGTTTCGGTAATCTCAAGCTCTACAAACAAAGGAGGCTCGATTGCGAATACACTGCCGTTATGGGAACAAACTTTAACCATTTCGTTTTCTTTGACAAACTTTAATGCATCGCCTACTTCGTCAGCGTTTAATGCGATCTGCTCGTAGGTCTCGGTGTCCATAAAGTTGTACATGTCACCGTCTGCATACAGGTACTGCATATCTTTTCTGTCGATACGTGCGGGAGGGAATTTCTCAGTAGGTCTGAAAGTCTTCTCAACCACACCACCGTTTTTGATATTCTTCAGTTTCGTACGAACGAAAGCAGCGCCCTTACCGGGTTTAACATGCTGAAATTCAATAATCTGAAAAACATTGCCTTCCAATTCAATAGTAATACCGTTTCTGAAATCTCCGGCTGAAATCATATATTTTCCTCCTAAAATCTATAATACACAATTAAATACTCAAATATTTTAATATAAGAACCTCGATAATTCAAGACTATTTTTTATATATTGTAAGCATATTCAGTCATTTTACGGAATAATCGATAAATGAAATGATCAATTCGGATTTTCCGCTCACGCCGGATATATCTTTTGTCGCATACTTCCACATCTTGAATCTGTAAGGAAAATCCGGCAGATCCTCTTCCTGGTCAAGCAAAATATCGTAATAAGAAACAGTAGTGTAATTCAAATTGCAAAGAAGCCATTCCTTATTTCCGTAAAGAATGCTGTTATATCCGTTTTCGCTTATTTTATCCATAAATGCTTTTGCAATACCCGTTCTTTCTTCAGGTGTAATATTCTCAATCCTGGATTTGTCGTTTTGAACAAAATTCATATAAAAACAGACAGGATAATCAATCTTCTCTTCACCGAGCGAATCGATTACAAACTGAGCTTCTTCCTCAGCCTCTTCCCTGGTTATGGCCTGAGACGAAAACAATACTCCCACATGAAGGCCTGCGTCTTTGGCATTTTTAAGATTGGTGTAAAAATTTTCATCAAGAGTTATTGTGCCGGTTGCATATCCTCTTTGTCCGAGTTTAATCAAAACAAAATCAATATTGTCTCTTTTTACCTTCGAGTAATCGATATAATCATCGTTTTTATCTACAATAATTCCGGTATAAGACGCTTTCTCTCCGTCCGTGTAATAATCCAGTCTTCCGTTTTTTAACACGAAAGATGCATTATCAAGTTCGTTGGGCGCAATGTATTTATTGATATTGACCCAGGTTTCGCTTCCGTCGGCTTTTACAACTTTCGTTTTGGTACCACCTTCGGACAAATCTTCTTTTTTATCCTCATCGGAAGTTTCTTCTTCCGCTATTACAGGATTTTCTTCCTCTTCCTTTTCTTTCTCATCGAGGTATTCATTCCAGATATCCAAATCATCAGAGACAGTATCATCTCCGGATATATAATCATCAAGATTAACATATCCCGATACATTTTCGTTAACAACAGGCGTCGGTTTTTTTTTGAAACTGATGGCATCCCTGTTAATGAGCAATACAGTCCCTACTATAAGCAAGATCGTAACACCTGAAAAAAGCAATGCGGCACCTATTAACGATTTTGAACCGTCATCCGGTTCATCTTTATAGAATTCATCATCTTTTCTCATATAAACACCCTAAAACACTTTAATCAAAATTATATTGCCCTTTTCAACAAAGATTCGTGCAGTTTTTCCTTTTATGACTTCATTGCTGACGCCGTATTGAAAAGAAGACTCTATCACACCGTCTTTAAGCGGATATTTGGCATTTTCTATCGTTATGCCTTCTGCCCGATCGCTTAAAGATACTAAAGAAAAATACGAGAAACTGTCTTCCACAAAAGCACCTTTATCATCAACAAAGGTCATTTCGGAATAATCGTCAAGCATAACTCCGCTAAGGCCTTTTTCTTTCAGCATGATTAAAAGAAACAAATTTCCGAGAGTATGGTCAAGTCTTTGTCCGATACATCCGATAAACAAAAAGTCCTTAAAACCTCTCTCGATACAGCACTTCAAAGCATATGCCGAATCTGTATCATCTTTCACACAGGGAAGAACAATCGTCTCAACATTCATCTTTGGATTTTCATACGAATCAAAATCTCCGATAATTAAATCAGGTTTTGCAGAGAGGTTATCCATATGTTTAAGGCCACCATCGCAATATACAAAAAAATCATCATCTTTTAAATATGATTTTACTCTTTTATAATCTTTTATTTCAGCCTGTCCGACTATTACGCATCTTTTCAATTTAATCACCCGATATCAATTATAACATAAAGAGACTTATCTCGCCCGAATCGTATTTATTTATAATGCCGCCTGCATCTTTTATCATGATTGCACCGTTTTCATCAAAACCAAAAACCTGACCTTTATCTACCATACCCGATGCATCACTTAACTCGACCTTTTTGTTTAAAATCAAAGATGCCTCATTGTAATAACTCATATATCCTTTCAAATCGGGATTTTCAAAAAATAACTCAAGTCCGTTCGTCAAATAAATAACAATATTATCCTTATAATCATCTGAAAGATTTTTCTTTTCGCCGTTAAGAACAGATCCGGCTTTTAAAGAAATATCCGATGGGAATTCCTCGGTAGATATGTTAATGCCTATTCCGACAATTATCACATTTTTATCGTTTCCGTAAATTCCTTTTAAAATACCCTCACATAACGTGCCGGAAACTTTTTTGTTCTGATAATACAGGTCATTGACCCATTTTATTTTACAATCTATTCCCAAAGATTCTTTAATTGCTTTGGATGCAATTACACTCGTTGCTACTGTTACTTTAAGATCATTTGATAATTCAGAATCAGAAAAATGAGCAAAAGTAAAATATATACCTGTATCTT
>DFEM01000173.1 GCA_002369155.1 Lachnospiraceae bacterium UBA3802
CCAAAACATCCGTTATTATGCCGTTCATGTAATTGGTGTTTTCAAGTATGGCATCGGCATAGTGTTCGCGCTTGTCGGTCTGTATGTTTTCTTTTAAGTTTTCGGCATAGCCGCTCATAACGGTAAGCGGAGTTTTAAGGTCATGCGCCATCGAGCTCATGAGAGCTTTTCTGTAATCTTCATTCTGATAAAAAACCTTAAGTTTGCCATACGATAAATTGGACAGTATAAAACAAACAATTATATCAATCAGAACATATACAATCGAAAGAAGAACAATGAATGATAAATAAGTTTTCAAAAAATCATCAGTCAACTTAATGGTTATAACATATTCATTTCCTGAAGCATCCGTATAATTTACAGTCCTGGTCAAATGGTGTGAAAACGGTCTTCGTGCAATTTTCTGATAGTCGTCGAGAGACAGATTTCTGCCTGTAGTAAGATGTATTCCGTGTATCTCTTCCCCGTTTAAATACATGGTATATGTTTCGGTATCGTATCTGTAAGATACCAGGCCCTCGGTATTTTCAAGCGGCATACTGATTGTTTTGACATCGGTTATAAATTCGCCGGTCTCGTTTAAGGCTCCGGCCCAGGAAGGAATGCGTTCTGTGGTTATTTCTATTTTTGTCGGATAAACCTTAAGGGTTTCCTCATCTACATATCCTTCGAGTATTTCTATGGATTCAAAGGTTTCTTTATGAGGTGTCAGGAATTCAAGCAGAGTAGAATCATACTGCTCGTTGTATCTTTCAATTACTTCCCTGGCTTCTTCAAATCTGCAGAGAGTCTCATAATCGCAAATGTATACGTTTCTTTTTTGAAGTTCATAATTCTCATCTCTGATGGTTTGCATTAATGACCATGCGGGTGAGGTATCCATTATTAAAATGCTGTCGGAATCGTTGACGTACATATATCCTTTGAGTCCGGGAAATTGTGCGAGTGTGGACTCCAAACAGAGGTTAATACGGAATTTAAGGTAATTGCAATTTTCCGATAAAGTTGAATCTTTTTCGCTTTGCAAAAACTTTTCAAGCGACGGCTCGGTGCAGTAATCCATTGCTTCCAGTAAGACAGATTCGGAATAACGATTTAATGCACAGGAAGAGATTATTATGATGATAAGCATTATCGGAACAGATATAAGCAATTTCCCGATAAATACTTTTAAAAAGGTTTTTCGTTTTTTCATTTATGCCTCCGTTATTTTATATCCTTTTGAAATGACGGTCTTGATCTGTTCGCCTGCACTGCCCAAGTTTTTACGAAGTTTTTTGATATGATTGTCGACAACGCGTTCGCCGCCTTCGAAATCATATCCCCATACGGCATTAAGAAGTGTTTCGCGGCTTATTACCCAGTCTTTGTGTTTGAAAAGATAAGCCAGAAGTTCGTATTCTTTGGGTGGGAGTTCAATGATTGAGCCATCCACGGTTACAACCATCGAATTGTAATTGATACTGATTTTCCCGATGGTCGAAGTTTCGTTTAAAACGGTACCTTTGGCGCGGTTTAAAAGAGCAATGCATTTGGCATACAGAGTTGCCAGCGAGAAGGGTTTGGTCACGTAATCGTCACAACCTGTCTCGAACCCGAGAAGAACGTCTTCTTCCATGGTTCTTGCCGTCAAAAAGATTACGGGGACATCGCTTTTCTTACGTATTAATCTGCAGATTGAAAAGCCGTCGAGGTGCGGAAGCATTACATCAAGGAGTACGATATCGAATTCGTTTTCTTCGAGTAAATCTTTGGCTTCGAGACCGTCTTTGGCGAGAGTGATGTCAAATTCGTTTTCTTTTTTGGCAGTAAAATAATCTTCGATTATTTCTCTTATCTGGCTGTCATCTTCTACACAGAGCATCCTGTATTTCATCTTTTATACCCTCATTTCATCATTCATGTTACATAAATGATGTATCCTTTTTATATCCTTGGTGTGTTTTTTTAATTATAACATACCTTCTTTCAGACACCACCGTTGTCTGTTCTTGCCGAATGATTTAAAAAAACTTATAATTTTGATTGTGCGAATGAAAAAGCTTCATAAAAATCAATTTGAAAGGAATATAAAAATGGTAAAACATATTATTGTCTGGACACTTAAAGAAGAATATTCTGATGCTGAAAAAGAGAATATAAAAAAGAACATTAAGGAAGGCCTTGAAGGATTAAAGGGAAAGGTTCCCGGAATCGTTGAAATCAAGGTGGAGATTAACGGCCTTGCATCTTCAAATGCCGATCTTATGCTTGATTCGACATTTGAAAACGAGGATGCTCTTAAGGGATATTCGACTCATCCCGAGCATGTAAAAGTAGCTACCGAAAAGGTAAGACCTTTTACAAAAATAAGAAGCTGTTTTGACTTTGAAGTGTAGACGGCAGGTTTGGTAAGAAGGAAAAGATATAAAATGAATCCTTTGGTTACATTAAAAAAGAATGAGGGAAGACTTCTTAAAGCCGGCGGAGCATGGGTTTTTGACAACGAAATCGAAAGCATCGCGCCTGATTACGAAAACGGAGATATCGTCACGGTAAAAGACAATGACGGGATAACTCTCGGTCAGGGCTTTATTAACGATAATTCAAAAATAAGAATAAGGCTTCTTTCAAGAAACGCAGATACAAAGATTGACCGCTCGTTTTTCAGAATGAGGGTTGAGGATGCGTGGAATTTAAGAAAATCCGTGATGAATGCCGAAACAGACGACAATCTCAATTCGGTGAGAATTATTTTCGGCGAAGCCGACTTTTTGCCGGGACTTACTGTTGATAAGTACAACGATGTGTTGGTAGTTCAGTCGCTTTCATTGGGAATCGAGCAGTATAAAGAGACAATAATCGAAGAATTAAAGGATGTCTTAAAAAAAGACGGAATTGAAATAAAAGGCATTTATGAAAGATCCGATGCTCCGGTCAGAAAAAAAGAGGGTATGTATCTTCATAAAGGCTTTATCGGCGATGAATTCGATACCAATGTTCCCATAAGCGAGAACGGAATCAAATATACGGTTGATGTGGTAAACGGTCAGAAAACCGGATTTTTCCTCGACCAGAAATACAACCGTCTTGCGATGCAGCGTCTTTGCAAAAGCGTTCTTTACAATGAAAAGAATTTAGGCGGAAAAGGAACTCTTAAGGTCCTTGACTGCTTTACGCACATGGGAACTTTTGCCCTTAACTGCGCAAGAGCAGGCGCCACGGATGTGACCGGCCTTGACATATCGGAATTTGCAGTATCGCAGGCTACGCTTAATGCCGAAAACAACGGCCTTTCAGACAGAGCACATTTCAGATGTGCCAATGTTTTGGATGAGCTTCCGAGACTTGAAAAAGAAGGAGAGAAATTCGATATCGTAATTCTCGACCCTCCCGCTTTTACCAAATCAAGAGAAGCGACAAAAAATGCGATAAAAGGATATCGTGAAATCAACATGAAGGGCTTAAAACTTGTCAGAGACGGCGGATTTTTCGCCACCTGTTCATGTTCGCATTTCATGACGGAAGACCTTTTCATGCAGACAATTCTTCAGGCTGCAAAGAGTTCGAGAAGAAGACTTAAACAAATCGAATTCCGCACTCAGGCGCCCGATCATCCCATCCTTTGGGCTGCCGATGAATCCTACTATTTAAAATTCATAATCTTCCAGGTCGTGGATGAGAAGTAGGTTTCCATGAGCAGATATGACGAATCGATAAATTTTTATAAAAAAGTATTTACGCTGGCACTGCCGATAGCGCTTCAGAGTCTTATCACCATCGGAGTAAACATGCTTGATACGATGATGGTCGGAAAACTCGGAGACAATTCGCTTTCCGCCACATCCCTTGCGAACTCTTTTATAAGCGTGTTCCAGATATTCTGCATGGGACTCGGAATGGGAGCGTCCGTCCTTGTATCAAGATACTGGGGCATAAAGAATTCAACAGCCGGAGATGAGGAAAAAGAAAAGGCGGGCAAAGCCCTAAAGCAGACGGTTTGCCTTGTGTTAAGGCTTGATATTTTTCTTGCCACGCTTTTTGCGCTCGCCACATTTTTTATACCGGATCTTATAATGCGTACCTACACGGACAAAGAGCCGATTATCGCACTCGGAGTCGACTATTTCAGAATGTCAGTTATTACATATTATTTCGTAGGACTGTCTTTGGTTGCAACAATCGTTCTTCGAAGTGTCGGACAGGTTTTTTATCCGCTTGTTGTTTCAATTGGTGCGTTTTTCATTAATCTCGTAATGAATTATACCTTTATCTTCGGTAATTTCGGAGCGCCCAAAATGGAAGTTGCGGGCGCGGCACTCGGTACGCTTATTGCAAGAATCTTTGAATTTACGATGATTATCGGATATCTTTTGCTTGCTGACAAAAAGATCGGTTTCAGGATAAAAGATATGATAATGAAGACAGGTTCCCTTTTCTGGGAATATGTAAGAATCAGCATTCCCGTACTTATAAGTGACGGAATTCTGGCGCTTGGTACCAATGCCGTCGCCATGGTAATAGGGCATCTTGGAGAGACTTTCACGGCAGCCAATGCGATAACGAGCGTTACGCAGCAGTTAAGCAATGTCGTAATCTCCGGAGTAAGCCAGGCGGGTGCGATAATTACGGGTATTACGCTCGGAGAGGGCAAAAGGGAAAAGACCATGAAGCAGGGATACAGGTTCTTTTTCCTCGGACTTATCCTCGGCTCACTTTCCGCTTTGTTTATATTCCTCTTTAGCGACCTGATTATAGGATTTTACGATAATGTTAGTCCCGAAACCGCGAGAATCGCCAAACAGCTCATGAATGCAATCTGCCTGATAGTCGTTTTTCAGGGAACAAACAGCATCATGACCAAGGGAGTGCTTCGAGGCGGCGGAGATACCACGGTTTTGATGGTTGCCGACAATATCATGCTCTGGATTTTGGCAATTCCGCTTGGAATTCTTGCAGGCTTTTATTTTAAACTTCCGCCTTTTTGGATTTATATCTGCCTTAAATCCGACCAGATAGTAAAGACCATTTGGTCGTTCCTTAGGCTTAGAAGCCAAAAATGGATTAAGAGAATATCCACGGAATCCGGAAAATAGGAAGAAAAGTATTTAAGAAAAGCAGTAAAGAGCTTCCAATAAGAATAATTGAAAAGAAGTATTGCAAAGTAATATAATATTTACAGGTTTAAAGATTATCTTTTAAAGGAAACAATAAATGAAATTTATCTCTTGGAATGTAAACGGATTAAGAGCCTGCATGGGCAAAAACTTCATGGAATTTTTCAAAGAAATCGATGCCGATGTATTTTGCCTGCAGGAGACAAAGCTTTCCGAAGGACAGATTGAATTGGACCTTCCGGGTTATCATCAGTATTGGAATTATGCCGAAAAGAAGGGGTATTCTGGAACCGCTTTATTTACAAAGAAAGAGCCCTTAAACGTAACTTACGGCATAGGCATTGAAGAGCATGACCATGAAGGCCGTGTAATCACAGCCGAATTCGATGATTTTTATTTTATCTGCGTCTATGTTCCAAACTCCCAGAGAGAGCTGACCAGACTTGATTACAGAATGGTCTGGGAAGAGGCATTTCTTTCCTATATCAAAAAACTCGAGGAAAAGAAACCCGTCATTTACTGCGGCGATTTGAATGTGGCTCACAAGGAAATAGATCTTAA
>DFEM01000098.1 GCA_002369155.1 Lachnospiraceae bacterium UBA3802
TTCCCGTTCATATGGTTGAAACAATTAACAAACTCATCAGAGTAAGCCGTCAGTTGCTTCAGGAATACGGTCGTGAACCGACGCCCGAAGAAATCGCCGATTATATGAAGATGGATGTGGCAAGAGTAAGAGAAATCCTTAAGATATCTCAGGAACCCGTATCTCTTGAAACTCCCATCGGTGAAGAGGAAGATTCGCATCTCGGTGATTTCATTCCCGACGAAAACGTTCCCATTCCCGTTGAGGCTGCAACACAGACACTTCTTAAAGAACAGCTCAATGAAGTTCTCGGAACACTTACGGACAGAGAAGAGAGAGTTCTTCGTTTAAGATTCGGAATGGATGACGGCAAAGCAAGAACATTGGAAGAAGTCGGCAAGGAATTCAATGTAACAAGAGAAAGAATCCGTCAGATTGAAGCAAAAGCATTAAGAAAACTCCGCCAGCGTTCACGCTCCGGAAAACTTCGTGATTACATCGAAGATTAATAAGAGAATTTATTATATTGAAAGGCAGCCGGAATGAACAGGTATAATTTGTCAAAAAGACTTGAAAAAGTGGCAAACTTGGTTGAACCGGCTGCTTTTCTAGTTGATATAGGTTGCGATCACGGCTTTATGGCCATTGATCTGGTTAAATCGGGCAAAGTAAAAAAAGCTCTTTGTACCGATATAAATGAGGGACCATTAAAAAGAGCAAAAGATCATATAAAAGAATACGGACTCGAAAAAGAAATAGATACCTGCCTTTCGGACGGATTGATTTCGCTTAAAGAAGATTTCGATAAATATAATTTTGATTCATGCACCATTTGCGGAATGGGTGGTTTGATGGGAGTTAAAATTATATTTGAAGCTGATGAATTTTTCAGAAGAATGAATTGTTTTTATCTTCAATTGCAGTCGGATATCGAACTCGTACGAATTTTTCTCGAAAATAGCGGTTATGAAATTCTTTTTGAAGACATGGTGTTTGAAGATTCGAAATATTATACGGTAATGAAGGTAAAAAATAAGGAAAACCGTGACATTTCTTCTGTGTTTTGCGATGTTTCTTTTGACAATCTGCCTTATGAATTAAAAAGAATATTCGAATCGCTTAATGAAAACGACAGCGTTAAATACAAATACCCTTATTACGAAGGAATGGATAAGGAAACTTACGAGAAATTCCTTTTGTTTATGATAGACAAATACACAAAAATAGATTCTTATCTGCCAAAGGATTCCGACAGAATTCCCGTAATAAACAAGGAACGAAAAATCATGGAACTGGCTTTGGATTTATATAAGGAGAAAAAATAATGTTACTTAGAGAGATTTATAAAAATCTGGATGCAATTGCTCCTTTTGAATATCAGGAAGAATGGGATAATTCCGGACTTCTTATAGGAGATATGGACTGTGATGTCGAAAGAATACTTGTAACACTCGATGTGACGGATGAAGTGGTAGAACAGGCAATTCAGGCACACGCCGATCTTATTATTTCTCATCATCCTCTTATTTTTTCGCCTTTAAGCAAAATCAATTCTGAAGATTTTATTTCAAAAAGAGTATTGAAACTTGCAAATAACAATATTAATTATATTGCAATGCATACGAATATGGATACTACAGGTCTTTCGGATGTTGCCAATGAGCTTCTCAGGTTAAAGAAAGAAAGAGCAATAGAGGTTAACATAAATCAAGGCAATCCTTTGATAGGAATAGGAAGTATCGGGAAATTCATAAATGACAACAACGATGCAGTTAACATAACATTAAGAGAGGCTGTAGTAAGAACCAAAGAAGCTTTCGGTTTGAATATTGTCAAGGTATACGGCGATTTGGAACAGACGGTTTCTGAGATTGCTGTCTGCACAGGAGCCGGAAAATCGATGATAGAAGAGTGCATCAAAGAAAAATGCGACCTTTTAATTACCGGAGATATTACATATCATGCTGCACTTAATGCCGTATCAAGAGGTCTTTGTATAATCGATGCTTCGCATTACGGTACGGAGATTGTCTTTGTTGATTTGATCAGAGCATTCTTTGAGATGAATTTTTCGGGCATAAAAATAATTCCCACGATTCAAAAAGAAGTCGGGGAATTTATGTAGCATTTGTTTTGACAGACTTGTGATATCGGGATTCAGAGGAATTCATTTAAAACATATATTTGTTTTATTCTGATTTTTCAATGTCATTAACGATTTCTTCGGATTCGCTGACGGCATTAATGTTTTCTTCGGATTCGTTTAAATTGGATTTGGAAAGATTTAATTCTTCGTTATCCGGATTGCTTTCGTTATCATTATATAATGATGCAATGTTTTTCTTTCCTGTAACCACGCTTATCATCCAAAGAATCATCCATATCATTATGGGAAAAAAGATACAGCCTGCGGTTAAGAACATAAATACAGTGCTTTTGTTTGGAATATCTATCGGAAATACTGCCAGAACGACCATGGCAAGAATCCAGATTGCAAATACGATAAGGGCTAAAACAGCCAAAACTCTTTTCATTTGTGTTTTCCTTTAATCTTTATGATTTGATTTAACTATAGTTATACCTTTGGTTTGTGTCAATAATAAAGAATATTCTTCCAATTTGGGATTAATTGATTTATACTGAATATCGATTATCAATCGAAAATTATTATTTTATATAAAGGATGGTATTAATTTATGAAATTACTCGACGTTTGGCGTTCAAAAGCTTATGACGAAAGAGCAGACAAATCCCAGCTCCAGCCTATCTGGAATACATACTTTGCTTTGGAAAAAGGCTTTTATCAGAAGCTTCTTCCCGAAAAAGAGGTTGTAAAGGGAACAGTTAAGGAACTTTGCGAAAAGTATGATATCGATACTTTTTACATGACAGGTATTCTTGACGGCATCAATGATTCGCTTGTTACTCCCAACCCCATTGAAGAGATGGAAGAGGATACTATGATCTCCCTTGAATACGACAAGGAACTTCTTTACAAGAACATGGTTGCTGCCGGTGCAGACTGGCTTTATAACCTTGAAGAGTGGAACGAATATTTTACAGAGGATGAAAAGAAAGCTCTTTACAAGGAACAGAAAGCTTCCACAACCATTAAGAAGGACGTAAAGGTTTATCCCAACGATCCCTGTCCCTGCGGATCGGGTAAAAAATATAAAAAATGTTGCGGTAAAAATGCTTAATCCCCGACATAGAGGATAATTCATGGATAAATTGGATTTTTCGCCGGAAAAAATCAAAGAACAAAAAAAGAATTATTATGCTTCTTTTCTTTGGAAACTTACAGTTGCGTTGATAATTATTATGTTATTGCAGTTTATTATTATAAATCCGGTGATTATCATCTCAAGACTGCTTTTGGAAACTATTGCGAATCCGTCAAATGCGGTATCGAATAATCTTGACTATTCGACCGTTAACAATATTCTTTCGACTGTTTCTTCTGTATTGCAATTGATAGGATTGATGTTTACAGACGGAATCGGTGCGTGGTTTCTGTATTCCATGACGAAGGAAACCTCCCGGGCTCCACAAAAAAGAAATATGCCTTTCGGATATTGGATAGTCGCATTTTTGATTTGTTTCGGACTCGGCGGAATATTCATGTTGGTAGGAAATATAGCCGAATCGATAGTGCTGCTTCCGGGTACGACTTTAAGGAACATGTTATACTATCCTTTGGCTTCGAGCTCGGGAAGCATTGCCGAAAATATAATCTATGCGAATGACAGCTGGCTGTATTTTTTGACACAGGTTTTGATTGCCGGATTCGGAATTCCTGTTTTGGAAGAATTTATTTTCAGAAAACTGGTAATAGACAATACCTCAAAATACGGTTTTGGAGCAGCTGTGATGATATCGGCTTTTTCATTTGGCGCTTTTCATTTTAATTTAAGACAATTCTTTTATGCCTTTGCATTGGGAATGGTCTTTGCTTATGTATATGCATTCACAGGCAATATAAGGTATTCCATTGCTTTTCATATCGGATATAATATGTATTCGTCTTTTGTTATCGCACTTGCAAAAAAACTTGCGACACAGGAAGCTCTGGAAAGTTTAAGCGAATCTGCAAAACTTTTGGGAGAAAACTTAAAATCCGATCCCGGAATGGCGATGAATGCTTTTTACGGATTTTATGAATATATTCAAAGCCTGGCCGAAAAGCCTGTTTCTCTTTTTGGAATTTCCTTTTATGTTTTTGCGAGATTATTCGCTTTTCTTCTGATGTTTACGGGAATTGTGCTTTTCCTGGTTTTCCTTCGAAAAGCGATTAAGGTAAGATCTCAAATGCCCATGGGCGAGAAGGGTACAAAAAGATGTGCGGCGTTTAATTACGGAGCCGCAATGTTTTACGTATTGGTCGGAATTGTATTTTTTGCATATTATTTCATGGCAAATATTTCTGCATTTTGGGGTCACAGACATTAAAAATGTTTTTTCTTTCAAATAGTTGTTGACTTTGAATGAAAAATAAGTTAAACTGTCTAAAGTTGTAAAAACAAAGAAGAGTATCCGCTCTCACCCGACGACAATTGCGTTTTCGGCGTTAATATAGAAAAGTAAGTTTAAACTTTTTATATTAGAGTGGATATTTTGTCCACTCTATTTTTTTGAATCTGTCATACGGAGGAATATGAAGAATAACGACTATATTATCAACGATCAGATAAGAGTATCTGAGGTAAGAGTAATTTCTGATGAAGGTGAAATGCTTGGCGTAATGTCTACGGCCGATGCATTGAGAAAAGCAGATGATGCAGGTCTTGATTTAATCATGATCTCTCCGAATGCGAACCCTCCTGTATGTCGTATAGAAGATTTCGGAAAATTCAAGTACGAACAGCTTCGCAAAGAAAAAGAGAACAAAAAGAAACAGAAAGTAACCGAAGTTAAGGAAATTCGTTTTTCACCCAATATTGATACAAACGATTTCAATACAAAGAAAAATGCAGCCAGAAAATTCCTTACAAAAGGCGAAAAGGTTAAGGTTACCGTACGTTTCAGGGGAAGAGAAATGGCACACGGTATTCCCACTGCCAAGAAACTTCTTGATGATTTTGCAAATGACCTTTCCGATGTTTCTACACTTGAAAAGGAAGCCAAGGTTGAAGGCCGTTCGATAGCTATGGTTTTGGCTGAGAAGAAGTAACAGTTAAAATATATTTTCTTAAGGAGGACTTAAACAATGCCTAAAATGAAGACATCCAGAGCTGCTGCAAAGCGCTTTAAATTAACAGGAACAGGTAAATTAAAAAGAGCTAAAGCTTATAAGAGCCATATCTTAACAAAGAAGTCTACAAAGAGAAAGAGAAACTTGAGACAGGCTGCTATTACAGACAGCACAAACGTTAAGAACATGAAGAAGATTTTACCTTACATCTAAGGAAAGAGAGGAAGTAAACAATGGCAAGAATTAAAGGTG
>DFEM01000091.1 GCA_002369155.1 Lachnospiraceae bacterium UBA3802
CGGCTCTGGCAGTAGCTTCGTTAATCACCGTCATAATAAAACCTCTTTACGTTCTTCAGTCGGGCTTTATCATGTCATATCTTGCAATTGTCGGAATATCGGTTGTTTTGCCGGCATTCGAAACATACGGGAAAAGAAATCCGAAGATTCTTTCGTCTTTTTTTATGAGCATATCAGTCACAATGACAACGCTTCCCGTTGTTATCAATTCATATTACAAAATACCTTTGTATGCACCGCTTCTTAATATAATTCTCGTGCCGGGCATGACCGTTCTTTTGATACTTGGTGTTTTGTGCATCGCTTTTTCTTTTATTGTTTCATCACCCCTTTTTATTGGATTTTGTAATTTGCTTCTTTCATCGGGATTGATGGGATTTTCTTTTTATACTCTTTTGACCTCGGGTAAACTTAATATTTTCGCTTCTTTTATTCATCTATTTTTGCTTGTATATGAATGGCTCATGAGAGCAGAAATGATGCTGCCTAAAGCCATAATAACAACAGGTGCAAGGGGTTTGGCAAGGTGCATTATTTATGAAATCATCCTTCTTGTTTTGTTTGTTTTAATTAAAAACATAAAGCTTAGAGCATGGAGAGAGGATAAGCTTCTTGCCAATCGTATAAGACTTGATCCGACCTACAATCCTTCGCAAAAAAACAGGCAAAACAAAAAAAGAAACAGATTAAAACTTGTACTTTGCTCAGCTCTTCTTTCTCTTAATTTCGCTGCCTTCTTTTTTTATAAAAGGAATGACAGAATAGAATTTCTGGATGTGGGTCAGGGGCTTTGCGTGTGCATTCAATATAACGGAAAAGTTTATTGTTACGATGGCGGATCTACAAGCAGAAACGACATTTATGAATACGTATTATCGCCATATTTTGCATACTATGGAATTGAAAAAATAGATGCGTGGTTTATTTCGCATGAAGACGCCGATCACACCAACGGAATCAGTGCAGCTTTCTCAAATGAAGATGAAAATCATAGCAATGGAATCAGCACATCTTTCTCGGATGAAGATAAATATTATGAAAATGGAATCTGTAATAAATATTCGCAGGGAGGAAAGTTAGTTATCGAAGAGATAATTATTCCTTTGGCATTAAAGGATAATTTTACCGAGATTACAGATCTTGCAAAAAAGAATAATACAAAAGTTATATTCGCGAAAGAGGGCGATGTTTTTACAGCAAAGGAAACACAAAACAATCCGTTTAGTGTTATATCCAAAGGATTAAAAAACAGTCCCGACAGTGTTCTGTTCAGTAAATCTGCAAATATTTCATTTACGGTTTTATCACCGGATGCAGATGCATATTCAGGTGATTCAAATGCGTGTTCCCTGGTTGTTTTGGCAAGCCTTAAAGAAGGAAATATCCTCTTTATGGGAGATGCGGATTCCATTGCGGAAGAGAAAGTAATTAATTTTATGAATGAGCAGATTAATGGTGCTTATTCGTCTTCCGTGAATTGGAAAGCGACTGATTTTAAAAGCAGTGTAAATCAGAAAGCGACTAATGGAATAAGTGTTTTACAATCGGCTCACCACGGCTCCTGTAAAAATACCAACAGTGAGTTCTTCATTCAAAGCATTAATCCGCGAATAGCAGTTATTTCCTGTGGATTTAACAATTCTTACGGCCATCCGCATAATGAAACATTGGATATTTTAGAAAAAGAAAATGTAATCATTAAACGAACGGATTATGATGGGGGTATAAGTATCTTTCCTTAAATAACCGAACTTGAATAAAGTTATTTGCTATGATAAAATAAACCGACCTACTAATTGAATAGGTAAATGTAAAAACGGAATAACAATCATCAATATAAAAGAGGATTATCAAAGATTGAAGGTAGCGAAAGGAGAATAAAATGATAGCACGCGATGAAGCTTTTGGTTTATTGAAGGAATACAACAAAGATCCGTTTCATATAAGACATGCGCTTACCGTAGAGGCGGTAATGAAATGGTATGCGAAGGAATTGGGATACGAAGAAGAGGCAGAGTATTGGGGAATTGTGGGACTTCTTCATGATATAGATTTTGAAATTTATCCGGACGAACACTGCCTTAAGGCACCCGAACTATTAAAGCAGGGAGGAGTATCGGAAGATATTATTCATGCGGTTTGCTCGCATGGTTACGGGATTACCGTTCCCTGCGGTGTAACTATTGATGTTGAGCCGATTCATGAGATGGAAAAAGTTCTTTTTGCAGCTGATGAGTTGACAGGATTAATCTTTGCGGCCGCTCTTATGAGACCTTCGCAAAGCACCAAGGATATGGAACTCAAGTCTCTTAAGAAAAAATATAAAAGCAAAGGTTTTGCGGCAGGCTGTTCCAGAGAGGTAATCGAGAGAGGAGCAGATCAGCTTGGATGGGAACTTGATAAATTGCTTGAGATGACACTTCACGCCATGGCCGATACAGAGGACGAAATAAACGAAAAGATTGCTGCAGAACAATAAAAAGATGTAACCTGAATTTCGATGCATTATCTTTTGAAATAAGGTATAATATTTGAGTATTGAAATTAAGGAAGTGCCATGGAAAATATCAGGGAACAGATAAAACAGAATAATCTTAAGCATGCATATCTTCTTTACGGACCGGAACAGCAAGTGGTTAAGATTTACCGCAACAAATTGCTGACGGCATTGCTTGGTACGGATTCCATCGAAACGTTGAAGCAGGATATGAATTTTTCTCTTTTTGTCGGTGCTCCGTTGGATACTTCGGCGGTCATTGAGATGGCTTCAAGTTATCCTTTTTTGGCTGAAAAAAGAGTTATAGTGGTCGAAAACAGCAAAGCGTTCGCAGGTGAAAACACTGCTCTGGCGAATTGTATTAAAGATCTTCCCGAGACAACATATATTATCTTTACAGAGATTGATGTGCCCAATAAAAAAGGGCTTTTTGCTGCAATAAAGGAAGTAGGATATGTTACCGAGATTAAGGAACAGCCTCAGCCTTTTATTGAAAACTGGGTTATCAGAACCGTTTCGGATGCCGGCAAGAAAATATCAAGGGGAGCACTTGAAACGCTTCTTGCAAGAACAGGCCTCGATTTGATGCGTATAAAAAATGAGCTTGATAAAATCATTGCGTATAAAGGCGACGAGCAGGACATCAAGGTTGAAGATGTCATAGCGCTGGTGAACGAAGATCCCAAAGATCAGGTCTTTAAAATGATAGATGCGATGTCAGAAAAGAAAGTCGATTCGGCAATGCAGTACTATTTTGACATGCTTGAACTTAAAGTCAGTCCGCAAAACATCTTAAGACTGATTGAACGACAGATGAGAATTCTTTATCAGGTTAAAGATTTAAGAAGCAAAGGTTTTGCCGCAAGTGCCATAGCAGACAGTATTAAAGAGATTAAGAATAAGCAATATTTTGCAAATAAATATGTTTCGCAGGCCGGAAAGTTTTCAATGAAGGAAATTTGCGATTGTCTTGAGGATTGCGTTGATTTGAATCTGAAATCAAGAACGGGCGCACTAACCGACAGAATGGCGGTGGAACTTATCATAGTGAAGTATTCCAAGGCAGTCGAAAAAAAATAAAATTATTTTACTCGGAGTTTTACTTGTATGAAAAAATGGGTTGGATATTTAATGCTCTTTATGACGGCATTTATTTGGGGAACGGCATTTGTTGCTCAAAGTGTCGGTATGAATCATGTCGGACCTTTTACATTTAATTTTTCAAGATATTTTGTCGGAGCAATAGTTTTGGCTCCGGTTGCAATTATAAGATTATCAAGAAAGAAAACGCAGATTTTTACTGAGAGTAAAGACCAAGCTGAAAAAGAAAAAGACTATTCAAACTATATAAAGTTTACTTTCTTTGGCGGATTGGGCTGCGGAATATTGCTTTGCGTGGCATCAAGCCTTCAGCAATTTGGTATTCTTTATACAAATGCAGTCGGAAAATCGGGTTTTCTTACCGCACTCTATATTATTCTTGTCCCCATACTCGGGATTTTCTTTGGCAAAAAAACAAAAGTACTTATATGGATTTGCGTTGCGCTTGCGACAGCAGGTCTTTATCTTTTATGCGTAAAAGAAGGAGTCATATTTGAAATCGGTGATATCTTCTTAATTCTATGCGCTCTTGTTTTTTCCTTTCATATACTCTTAATCGATTTTGTATCGCCAAAAGGTGACGGGGTGACTATTTCCTGCATGCAGTTTGCCGTATCTGCAATTATTTGTCTTATATGTGCCTTGTTTACGGAAAAGGTTTCAATCGTGAGAATAATAGAAGGATGGTTTCCGATTATGTATGCGGGTGTTATGTCCTGCGGCGTTGCATATACATTCCAGATTCTCGGACAAAAATACGTGGAACCTACAAAAGCTTCGCTTATTCTTTGCCTGGAGTCTGTATTCGCCGTGCTTGGTGGATGGGTAATTCTCCATCAGCATCTTTCCGCGAAAGAAATGATAGGATGTGCTGTTGTATTCATTGCAATAATTCTTGCTCAATTTGCACAGTCCCCTTCCAAAAAATCCTGAATGATATGAGATTTACATATTTAATTCGTATAGTTTTTTCCATTTTTGAAAATCTTTTGACATTCAAAAATGTCAGTAATTGCAGTACCTGCAAGGCTTTTTTTAATACTGTTTTTTCAGTGTTTTCGTTATAATTAACAAAAATAATTTTTTAATGTTTAAAACATTGCAATCGATATTTTCTTTTGCTATGATTCATACAACAAAGGTATATCAATCAGTTGATTTCCAAATAATTCAAGTGGTTTTCCACATCAGGATTTTTCAAGTCGGATTCCCGACCCCGAAGCAATTCGGATTTTTCCTGCTAAACAAATTCATATTTATTAATTGGCAGGAGAAAGCCAAATCTCCTGCAGAAGGAGGTATTATGGCAAATGAAACACAATCAAAAATGGGTGTATTGGATCCGGAGATTTACGAGAGGGTA
>DFEM01000108.1 GCA_002369155.1 Lachnospiraceae bacterium UBA3802
ATATTTATAAGATGGATTACGAGGTAATGCTGGATTTCCACAAGAAAAACGGCGCCGAGGTTACAATCGCGGCAATGCCTGTACCTTTGGAAGAGGCCAAGAGATTCGGTATCGTAATCACTGATGAAAACAGAAAAATAACGGATTTTGAAGAAAAGCCCGAAAATCCCAGAAGCAACCTTGCTTCGATGGGTATATACATCTTCAACTGGAAGACGTTAAAGGAAGCTTTGCTTGCAAAGGCTGATCAGCCGAATCTTGATTTCGGTAAGCACATCATTCCTTACTGTCATTCCAAGAATTCGCCGATGTACGCATATGAATACAACGGCTATTGGAAGGATGTAGGAACACTTCATTCTTACTGGGAAGCGAATATGGAACTTATCGATATAGTTCCCGTATTCAATCTTTACGAAGAGTATTGGAAGATTTATACCAAATCGGACACTCTTCCGCCTCAGTATATTGCAGACAATACGGTCGTTGAAAAGTGCCTTATTGGAGAAGGAACTGTTATTTGTGGGGAAGTATACAATTCTATCATCGGTTGTGGGGTTACAATCGAAGAGGGAACAGTGGTTCGCGATTCCATAATCATGAACGATACATATATCGGAAGCGGTTGTGAGATCAACAAGGCCATCATTGCTGAGAATGTTGAGATCGGTAACAATGTAAAACTCGGTGTGGGTGAAGAAGCAGAAAACGAGACCGATCCTCACATTTACAATCACGGGCTTGTGACAGTCGGAGAGAAGACATATCTTCCCGACGGTATAAGCGTAGGAAAGAATTCCGTCATCGCCGGACGTATCAAACCGGAAGACCTGGAAAATATGAGTTTGGGAAGCGGCAAGACATTAATTAAGGCAGGTGATGAAGCATGAGAGCCATAGGAATTATTTTAGCGGGCGGACATTCAAACCGCATGAGAGAGCTTGCGCAAAAGCGTGCGATTTCGGCCATGCCCATCGCCGGAAGCTACAGAAGTATTGACTTTGCGCTCAGCAATATGTCCAATTCGCATATTCAGAAAGTTGCAGTGCTTACACAGTATAATGCAAGAAGTCTGAATGAGCATTTAAGTTCTTCGAAGTGGTGGGATTTCGGCAGAAAACAGGGCGGTCTTTATGTATTCACTCCTGTTGAAACTTCCGAAAACAGCAACTGGTACAGAGGAACGGCGGATGCCATTTATCAGAATCTTGAATTCCTGAAAATGAGCCATGAGCCGTACGTTGTAATCGCATCCGGGGATTGCGTTTACAAGATGGATTACAACAAGCTTCTCGAGTATCACATAGACAAAAAAGCCGATATTTCCGTAGTCGTTAAGGAAATGCCGGAAGGAGAAAATGTTGACAGATACGGGGTGCTTAAGTTAAACGAAGAAGACCGTATCGAAGAGTTCGAGGAAAAGCCCATCGTGGCTAAGTCGAATATCGTATCCTGCGGAATCTATGTTATCCGCAGAAGACTCCTCATCGAGCTTATCGAAAAAGCCAATGAAGAAGGAAGATACGATTTTGTAGCGGATATTCTTATCAGATACAAGAACATGAAGAGAATATTCGGTTACAGACTTGACAGTTACTGGAGAAACATAGCAAGCGTCGAGGATTATTACGAGACGAACATGGATTTCTTAAAGAAGGACGTAAGAAATTACTTCTTCAGAGAATATCCGGATGTTTACTCCAAAGTAGATGATCTGCCTCCCGCAAAATACAATGTGGGCGCCAAGATAAAGAACAGCTTGATTTCCAGCGGAAGCATCATCAACGGAACGGTTGAAAATTCACTTATTTTCAAAAATGTTTTCGTAGGAAACAATTGTGTTGTTAAGAATTCCATCATTTTGAACGATGTATATATCGGAGACAACACTTATCTTGAGAACTGTATTGTAGAGAGTCGGGACACAATCAGAGCCAATTCCAACTTTGTCGGAGACGGCGAGATTAAGATTCTTATTGAACAGAATGACAGATACTCAATTTAAACGAACCGGAGGAGGAGAAAAATGAAGATTACAGATGTGAGAGTTCGTAAAATGACAGATGGCGGAAAGCTTAAAGGTGTTGCAAGCATCACTTTTGACGATGAGTTTGTGGTTCATGACATCAAAATCATCGAAGGGGAAAAAGGTTTGTTTGCCGCTATGCCTTCAAGAAAGGCCGGAGATGAAGGATACAGAGATATTGCTCATCCCATTAAGACCGAGACAAGGACTTATATCCAGACCGAAGTATTGAAAGCATATGAGAATATGCCTGAAGAATAAACCAAAGTATAAAAGGGAAATAATAAAAAGTTAAAAGGGGATTGATATATTGAAAAAGAGAGTTTAAAAGCTCTCTTTTTCTTTTGCGACAAACTTTTCGTATATTGATTCTTTTTATGGAAGAAAAGGGGACTGATGTGATATAATAAATGTTTGTGAAAGAAATCACAATAAAGCGAACAATCGGGTTTGCAAAAGGATATTTACAGTGAGGATTGAATAATGTTCATCATCGCAGGACTCGGAAATCCGGGAAAAGAATATGAAAATACAAGACATAACGCAGGGTTTAACACTTTGGATGTTTTGAGTGCAAAATACAATATACCCATAAGAGAAGCGGAACACAAAGCACTTGTCGGAAAAGGCTATATAGATGGTCAAAAGGTTATTCTTGTGAAGCCTCAGACATATATGAACAATTCGGGCGAGGCATTAAGGGAAATCGCGGATTATTACAAAGTAGATTATGAGAGTGAAATGATAGTAATTTATGATGATATATCCCTTGATGTAGGCACACTTCGAATAAGAGACAAGGGCTCTGCCGGCGGACACAACGGAATCAAGAGCATTATCCAGCATCTTTCAACGCAGGTTTTCCTTCGAATCAAGGTCGGTGTGGGAGACAAGAATCCCAACATGGACCTCGTCAATCATGTACTTGGGCATTTCAATTCAGACGATTCCAAAACCATGAAAGAATCCTTTGAGAAGGCTGCAGAGGCAGCGGTCATGATGCTTTCCGGCAATATTGAGAAAGCCATGAATATATACAATCAAAAGCCAAAGAAGGAAAAGCCATCAGATACAGACAAAGAAAAGGATTCCGAAATCGATACGGAAAAAATCAACAAATAAAACTTTGAATCAAAGAACAAACCAAAAAGTTTTCAAAATATAAACTGCACAGACGGCAAGAAATATGGAATTTTTTTATGAGCCGCTTTATGAGAACAAGGAATTCTCGAAAGCGCATGAAGTTTTAAAAGAGAATAAATCAGTTTACGTTCCTGCGACCACGGACAGCCAGAGGATACATTTATCCCATGCTTTCGGTGCTTCTTTTGACGTGCGTTTTATCATTACCTATGATGACATTCGTGCGGGCGAAATATACGAAGAAAGCAAAATGTACGACAAGGATGTGGTGTATTTTAAGGGCAAGGATATCTGCTTTTATCAGGCCGATATCTGCGGCAATCAGATTGCAGAGGAACGTCTTCGAACACTTCGTAATTTCAGGGAAAACAGGAAACTTACGGTAGTTACTACAATTGATGCACTGATGACTCCCGTCGTTCCGCCCGAAGTGTTCAATGACCATATCATCACGCTTAACGTAAGGCAGGTATGCGAACTTGAGGCTTTAAGACACAAGCTTGTACGCATGGGTTATGAGATGTCGGACATTGTCGAAACACCCGGCCAGATGAGAATTCAGGGCGGTATTCTTGATGTATTCGATCTGACAATGGATAATCCTGTAAGAATCGAATTCTGGGGCGATGAAATCGACTCCATAAGATTTTTTGATGCACAGAGCCAGCGATCCATTGAAAAAACAAAAAGCGTGACATTTTATCCTGCTACCGAGAATGTAATTGATGAGGATCTTTTAAGAGAAGGCCTTAAGAAAATTGCGAAGGAATCAAAGGAACACGAAGAAAGATTAAGGGCCCAATTCAAGACCGAAGCGGCAGCGAGAGTAAAACACGAGAGAGAAGATTTTGAACTTAAAATCGAAGCTTTCGCCAACCGTGTCAATATGGACGGATTCTTAAAATATTTTTACCCGAAGGCCGACGGCTTCTTATCGCTTTTTAAAGACAGAAGCGTGCTTATTTGCATTGACGAGCCCAAAAAAGTGGATATAAAAGGAATCGAGTGCGAAGACGAATTCAGAGACAGTTTTACGCACAGAATCGAGATGGGATATGCACTTCCCGGACAGCTTAATCTTCTTGAAAAATACGAGGATGTGAAAAAGCAGTATCTTTCATTCCCCTGCGTTAAACTAACAGGGTTTGACGATGCTCCCGATAAAAAGGACCATGTCGTAAACTTTAACACGATGAGCATCCCGAGTTACAACGGTGCCATCGGAGAACTTATAAAAGATTTGGAAAAATATCACAAAGAAGGCTACAGAGTGCTTGTTTTATCCGCTTCGAGAACAAGGGCAAGAAGAATCGCGGATGATATTACAAGAGAGGGCATAGCGGCCTTTTACAGCGATAACAGACAAAGAGTATTAAAACCCGGCGAAATCATGACTTTCGCGGGTACGTTAAAGAAAGGTTTTGTATACAAAAACCTTAAATTTGCACTGCTTTCGGACTCGGATATTTTCGGACGCGACAGGAAACACAAAAAAGGCAAAAAGTATTCCGGCAAAAAGATATTCGATTACAACGAACTCAAGGTCGGCGATTATGTCGTACACGAAGAATACGGCATAGGCATTTACCGCGGCATTGAGAAAATCAGCCAGGACAGGATCACCAAAGATTACATGAAGGTCGAATATGCAAAGGGTGACAATCTTTACGTGCCGGCCACATCATTCGATATTATCGGCAAATATTCGTCGTCTGACGGCGCATCTCCGAGACTTAACAGATTAAGCGGCAAGGAATGGGTAGCCACCAAAGCGAGAGTCAAAGAAGGCGTCGAACAGACCGCAAAAGAACTTGTCGAACTTTATGCCGAAAGACAAAAACTCAAAGGTCATATCTACGAAAAAGACAGTGTATGGCAAAAAGAATTCGAAGAAATGTTTCCCTTCGAAGAGACAAGGGATCAGATGGATGCCATCAACGCCGTAAAAGACGATATGGAGACCGGAAAAGTCATGGACCGACTTATCTGCGGAGACGTCGGATTCGGCAAGACGGAAGTGGCAATCCGTGCTGCATTCAAAGCGGTCATGGGCGGCAAGCAGGTCGTATATCTCGTACCCACGACCATTCTTGCGGATCAGCATTACAATACGTTCAAGGAACGTATGAAGAATTATCCCATATCCATCGAACTTTTATGCCGCTTCAGAAGTGCGACCCAACAGCGTGCCACCGTCAAACGCTTAAAAGAAGGCCAGGTGGATATTGTAATCGGTACACACCGTCTTTTGTCAAAAGACGTGGAAATAAAGAATCTTGGGCTTTTAATCATAGACGAGGAGCAGCGCTTCGGCGTCGGCCACAAGGAAAAGATAAAGAAGCTTAAAACGGATGTTGATGTGCTTACTTTATCCGCGACTCCGATTCCCAGAACCCTTCATATGAGCCTCACTGGAATCAGAGACATGTCGCTTCTTGAAGAGGCGCCCGTTGACAGACTTCCGATTCAGACTTTTATTCTTGAATATAACGAAGAATTCATAAGAGAAGCGATAAATCGTGAAATAGCAAGACACGGACAGGTGTATTTTGTGCATAACGTGGTAAGAGATATTCATCTTGTTGCCGAAGCGATAAGCGAACTCGTACCCGATGCGAGAGTGCGTTACGCTCACGGTCAGATGAACGAGAGTGAACTCGAGGATATCATGTATGAGTTTATACGAGGCGAAGTGGATGTGCTTATCTCCACCACGATTATCGAGACCGGTCTTGACATACCGAACGTAAACACGATTATCATCGACAATGCAGACAAATTCGGCCTTGCGCAGCTTTACCAGTTAAGAGGCCGTGTTGGCCGAAGCAACAGAAGTGCGTATGCATTCCTTATGTATCAGCAAAACAAAGTGGTAAGCGAGATAGCCGAAAAGCGTCTTGAAGCCATAAGAGAATTCACGGATCTGGGTTCAGGTTTCAAGATAAGCATGAGGGATCTTGAAATAAGAGGCGCCGGAAATCTTCTCGGATTCAAACAGTCCGGACATATGGAGGCTGTCGGATACGAGCTTTACTGCAAGATGTTAAACGAAGCAGTCATCGAGGCAAAAGGCGAAGAAAAGAAGGAAGATTACAATACGAGAATCGACCTTAATATTGATGCTTACATGCCTCCCGAATATATCATCAACGAAAACGAAAAACTCATCATGTATCAGCGAATAGCTTCCATTAACGGCAAGGTTGATTACGATGAGATGTGCGAGGAATTAAACGACAGATTCGGCACTGTTCCCAAGCAGGCGGATTTCCTCTTAAGACTGGCTCTTTTAAAGAGTTATGCGAGGGATGAATATATTACCAACATAAGAGGAAACGAAGGAAAAATCAGAGTCGATCTTTATCCTCAGGCAAAAGTTGATCCCGACAGGCTCGTGGATTTTGTTAACAATTGCCCATACAGCGTTCGTTTTGTAAACGGTTCCACGCCGGGATTTGAAATCAATTACAAAGTATGCGGTCTGCCCGAGAGAGATGAGGAAGAACTTCTTGAGAGCGCCGAACGTTTTGTAAGGGATATGAAAGTCATTATAAAAACTTGATTTTGTCAATTTGTCTGAATTGGCGAATCCATTGAAATAATGGCGTAATTGGTGTATAATAATTTGCCAAGTTTGTAAAACAGAAAGAGAAGAATAGACATGGAACACATTTTTGTACCGAAGGGATATAAATCCCCCCAGACCATCAAAGAGACGGAAGTCGCAATCAAGGAAGTAAAAGATTATTTTGAAAGAGCATTGGCAGATGCACTCGGTCTTACCAGAGTATCGGCTCCTTTGTTCGTATGGCCTTCATCGGGTCTTAACGACAACTTAAACGGAGTTGAAAGACCTGTAACATTCGGCATTAAAGAACACGGTGATGCGGAAGTTGAAGTTGTTCATTCGCTTGCAAAATGGAAAAGAATGGCTCTCCAAAAATACGGATTTAAAAAGGGAGAAGGTCTTTACACGGATATGACCGCCATAAGAAGAGACGAAGATACGGACAATCTTCATTCGATTTATGTCGATCAGTGGGACTGGGAAAAAATCATAGATAAAGATGAGAGAAACATCGATACATTAAAGGAAACCGTATTCAGAATTTACATGGCCATCAAGCAGACTGAGTTCTACATGTGCGGCAAGTATCATTTCATGGATCCGTTCCTTCCGAACGAGATTTCTTTTATAACAACCAAAGAACTCGAGGAAATGTATCCCGACAAGACTCCCAAGGAGAGAGAAAATATCATTACCAAAGAAAAAGGTGCGGTATTCCTTATGCAGATCGGTGACGATCTTGCATCCGGAGAGCCTCACGACGGCAGAGCACCCGACTATGATGACTGGAAATTAAACGGCGACATTCTGGTATATTATCCCATCCTCGGCGGATCGCTCGAGCTTTCCTCAATGGGTATCAGAGTCGATGAAGACTCTTTGGTATATCAGCTTAAAAAGAGAGGATGCGAAGACAGAATGAATCTTCCTTTCCAGAAAGCCATCCTTGACAAGAAGCTTCCTTATACCATCGGCGGAGGTATCGGACAGTCCAGAATCTGCATGTTCTTCTTACAGCGTGCGCA
>DFEM01000075.1:0-120 GCA_002369155.1 Lachnospiraceae bacterium UBA3802
AGAAGGCAGCTCCCGCTAAGAAGGAAGCAGCTCCTGCAAAGGCAGCAGCACCTGCAAAGAAGGCAGCTCCCGCTAAGAAGGAGGCAGCTCCTGCAAAGGCAGCAGCACCTGCAAAGAAGG
>DFEM01000075.1:304-4620 GCA_002369155.1 Lachnospiraceae bacterium UBA3802
TGCAAAGAAGGCAGCTCCCGCTAAGGCAGCAGTTAAGGTTAATGTTTTTGTACAGTGGGCAGAGAAATCTTACAACTATGATGATCTTTTAAAGATCGCCAAGGATGTATGGGTATATGACCTTGGAAAGAAAGTTGAAGATTTCAAGACAGCAGAAATTTATGTAAAGCCTGAAGATAACAGAGCATACTATGTAATCAACGGCAACATTACAGGAGATTTCGCTATCTAATTGTATAAATTCAGATACAATATAAAGTTTACAAAGGGACGCTTTAAGAGTGTCCCTTTTTTATACCTTTTCGGAGGGAGGTTTTGGCTTTATTGACAAGACAAATTAATTGATTTGCCGTATAATTTGGTTGTAAATATTTACGAGAGGATTCAGGAGGATTTATGAAAAGAAAAATAATGGCTTTAAGCCTTATGACAACGGCTTTGCTGACGTTTACGGCTTGCGATTCGGCTGATCTGATTTTAAGTTTGCTGGAAGATGAAGAAGGCGTTGAAGAGGTTACAAGCCATACAGATAATGATATTGCGGCTTCTGCAGATACAGATGAAGCAACGGATTTGCCTGAAGAAAACTCGGGCACGGTACAGACACAGTCACATCACGAAAACGATTTACAGGGCAATGGAGTTCCTGACAATTCTTATGATTCTTCGGATAATGGCACAGATAACGGTTCATTGGCAGATGCCGATTATAATCCCGATATCACTTTCAGCACATACGATGTCATAAACAAAACCGATGTCGATGAAGATATTTTTAAAGGCTACAAGCTCACGATGGTCAACTTCTGGGAGCCTTGGTGCGGCCCATGCGTATCGGAAATGCCTGATCTCGAAGATCTCTACGAAGATTTCGGCTCCGGGACCGGTGATATTAACATCATCGGAGTTTACTCTACCGAAGAAGACGCGATGGACGTGCTTAGGATGTGCGGCACCGCTTATCCTGTATTGCAGTACGTATCGGACTTTGACAGCCTGCAGTCAGGCTATGTACCCAATACCGTATTTTTCGATGGTGACGGCCAAATCGTGGAATCGAACATTGCGGACTACGACAACTGCTTATTTGTGGGCAGCCGTTCCTATGACGAATGGAAGCAGATAATAAAGGAACTCAGCAAATGAAAATAAAAAAATACCTGCCGACCATCCTTCTTATAATTGCGGCAGCAGGACTGATTGTTGTCGGTATTGCTTTGAAGCAGCCTCAGTCTGTCCTTGAAAAAGCTGTAAAAATATGTATGGAGTGTATCGGAATTGGCTGACAACAAAAAAATTCGTCTGGCGATTCAGGGTGTGGCAACGCTAATTCAAAATGCCAATCTTAAAGGCTTTTTTGAAGGCAAAATCTATACGGGCCCCGGAAAAAAAATCTGCGTTCCCGGACTTAACTGCTATTCGTGTCCCGGTGCGATTGGATCTTGCCCGATAGGTTCGCTTCAGACATTTCTTACCAAATTTAAAATAAAAATCCCGTATTACGTAGTCGGACTTTTATTGTTTTTCGCAGCTTTCCTAGGCAGAGCGGTATGCGGATTTTTGTGCCCATTCGGAATGATACAGGAGCTTATCAATCTGATTCCTTTTCCTGTAAAAAAGAATCGTTTCAAGGGTGACAAAGCATTAAGATACCTTAAATACGCGATTCTTGCGGCATGTGTCATCATACTGCCGATTTGCTTTAAATTAACGCCGTTCTTTTGCAAATATATCTGTCCTTCAGGCACGATAGCGGGAATAATACTGGCGATTACGGACAGTGCGATTGCCTCCAAGCTTGGCGCCATATTTACATGGAAGGTAATAATTCTTATAAGCATTTTGTTTTCATCGTTAATTATATGGAGGCCTTTTTGCAAGTACATCTGTCCGCTCGGTGCAATATATTCCCTTTTTAACAGGGTTTCGCTCATTCGTCTTAAAGTCGATGAGAACAAATGCATCAACTGCGGAAAGTGTGCAAAAGCATGCAAGATGTGCGTCGACCCCGTCAAGACACCCAACAGCGGCGAGTGCATCCGCTGCATGGACTGCGCCAAAGCCTGTCCCGAACATGCGATTACCCTTAATGTGACCGAAATAAAATCACACTCGGGTAAAGACGAAAGAATCAAAGGAGAACAGTAAGAAGATTAGATAAGTTGCTGTAATTACGGGCTTTTGAAACCTGCAGATGAGGATTGGAAAACAGAGAAAACTCAGATATGAAAAGGATTCGATTTTTCGGATTCTTTTTTTTTATTAAAAAGATGTTGACATCTTCTTGACGAGGTTGTAATATATGAAATGTGGATATTAGCACTCGACGATGATGAGTGCTAACGGTTAAGAAAAAAGGTCGAAGATATGGAATTAGATGAAAGAAAAACCGTCATACTGAAGGCTATCATCAAGAACTATCTTGAAACAGGTGAGCCTGTAGGATCGAGAACAATTTCGAAATATACAGATCTTAATCTTTCAAGTGCGACCATACGTAATGAGATGGCTGATTTGGAGGAACTCGGATTTATAGTTCAGCCTCATACCTCGGCAGGACGTATTCCTTCGGACAAAGGATATCGATTCTATGTTGATTCGATGATGCAGGAACATGAGAAGGAAGTGGAACAGTTAAAGGATGTTCTTCTTGAAAGAGAAGAAAAACTCGACCACATGCTCAAGCAGGCCGCAAAACTGATGGCAGTCAATACCAATTATGCCACAATGGTTACGGCACCGAGAAATTCCAGAAATACAATCAAGTTCCTTCAGCTTTCCAGAATGGATGATGCGCATATCCTTGCGGTTATCGTAATAGAAGGAAACGTAATTAAGAATACGGTGATTGATGTTGAAGAGGCGCTCAATGACGAGACGATGCTCAAACTCAACATTCTTCTTAACACTCACTTAAACGGTTTGTCGGCGGAAGAAATCAATCTCGGACTTATTTCATCGCTTAAACAGCAGGCCGGAATGTACGGACCCATTATCGCAGAAGTAATCGATGCGGTTGCGGAGACGATAAAAGAAGACGAAGATCTTGAAATATATACATCCGGTACAAACAATATTTTCAAATATCCCGAGCTTTCCGATAATCAGAAAGCAAGCGATTTGATAAATGCATTCGAAGAAAAACAGTTGCTTACACAGCTTATTGATGACACCAACGAAGAAGGAAGCGACGAGATTAAAGTTTACATCGGAGAAGAATCACCGATTCAGACCATGAAGGATTGCAGTATTGTTACGGCCAATTATGAATTCGGCGACGGCATGAGAGGAATGATAGGTATCATCGGACCCAAACGAATGGATTACGACAAAGTAGTCGGCACGATAAAGACCATAAAATCCCAGCTCGATACGATGTATCGAAAAGACGAAAAATAGATTTGGAGGAAATTTAAAGTGGCAGGAAAAAAGAAAAATGCCAAGTCCAAAGCTGATTCAAAGAAGTTAAACGAACAGCTTGAGGAAGAGACAGTAAAAGAAACAAATGAAGAAAGTACTTCGACGGAAGATACTTCTTCCGAAGAGGTTGAAAATCAGGTGAGCGAAGAAAACGCTTCTGAGGAAACCGGAGAAAACGCAGGTTCTGCCAAGAAGACCAAGGAGCAGGAAAAGATTGAGGAGCTTGAAGACAGAGTTAAACGTCAGCTTGCCGAATTCGAAAACTTCAGAAAAAGAACGGATAAGGAAAAAGAGCAGATGTTTGAAACCGGAGCAAAGAGCGTGCTCGAAAAAATACTTCCGGTAGTTGATAACTTTGAAAGAGGTCTCTCAAATATCAAACCCGAAGACGAGGCCGACCCTCATGTTGAAGGAATGAGAATGATTTACAAGCAGCTGATGGGAGAACTTGAAAAGCTTGAAGTTAAACCCATTGAAGCATTAGGATGCGAATTCAATCCGGATTTTCACAATGCAATAATGCAGAGTCCCAGTGATGAATACGAATCCGGCTTCATATCACAGGAACTTCAAAAAGGCTATATGTACAGAGACACGGTATTAAGACACAGCATGGTGGCCGTAGTACCCTAGCAATTAACCCACAGGCGGACTGATGAGGTGTAAATATATTATTAATTTAAAAGAAAGAACGTATCTCAGGAGGATAAAAATATGGGCAAAATAATTGGTATCGATTTAGGAACAACCAACAGCTGCGTAGCTGTTATGGAAGGCGGACAGCCTACAGTTATAGCAAATACAGAAGGAGCAAGAACAACACCTTCGGTTGTAGCATTTACAAAGACAGGTGAAAGACTTGTCGGTGATGCTGCAAAGCGTCAGGCTGTAACAAA
>DFEM01000128.1 GCA_002369155.1 Lachnospiraceae bacterium UBA3802
AATGCATTAATTTTTTTGAAGCATCCAAAGAAGAAGAGAGTATTGTCTGTTCGGATATAGATTCATTCATCGGGGAACTTACCGAACTTGGCATGATTCTTGAAGGGATGAAAGAGAAAAATCTCGAGTTTATAAAGAATGTTAAAATTGCCGATATTATCATAGGATTTTACGGTGATAAAAACTGTCTGACTGATGCGTTTGATGCTTTTGAGACAGGAGAAAAAAACGGGAAAGCCGATTTAAGAATTGAATTTATTCATGATTATGTTCCGATGACATTAAACGGAAAGACAGTTATCAGAAACGCACCCCTTGAAGTAATGGAATGCGAAGACAGATATATTCTTAACTTTCCCGAAAGCCGTGAGATAGTTGAATGCCAGATGAATAAAGAAGGGAATCTCGTCAGATTTCATACTTATTCTCAAATGAGCGATGAAGGAAAGGAACTTTTGTTTCATGCAATAAGAAACGTCTTTCTTTACAAAGTTCTTAAGAAAGGAATAGTCGCAATTCATTCCGTATCGATTGATTATAAAGGGAAAGCGTGGCTTTTTTCGGCTTCTTCGGGAACGGGCAAATCCACGCATGCATCTCTTTGGAATAAATTATATGATACCCCTGTTATTAACGGCGATCTGAATCTTTTGGGGATGAAGGACGGAAAGCCTGCAGTATTCGGTTTGCCCTGGTGTGGTACCAGCAATACATTTTCGAATAAAGAATATGAACTTGGAGGTATCTTTTTGCTTAAGCGAAATACATCGGATTTTGTCGAAGAATTATCGGATTCGGACAGAATTCTTCTTGTGCAGAAAAGACTCATTTCGCCTTCGTGGGACTTCGAAATGACAGACAGGGAATTGGATATTGTAACCGAATTGGTTAAAAACATAAAGGTTGCCGAATTAAATTGCACGAAGAACGATGAAGCGGCAAGAGTAATGAAAGAATATATAGATCAGGAATAAAAAGATAAGGAAAAACATTTCAGTCATGGAAAAGAAAAAAGAAAGTTTCGGAAGTAAAATAGGATTTATATTTGCAGCAGCGGGTTCTGCTGTAGGACTCGGAAATATATGGAGATTCCCGTATCTTGCGGCCAAGTACGGCGGAGGGATATTCCTTTTGGTTTACATAATACTGGCGATTACATTTGGCTTTTCACTTATGATAACCGAAATCGCAATCGGCAGAAAAACCGGCAAATCAGTTATCGGCGCATATAAGGATGTGGATAAAAGATTTGCATTTTTGGGACCTATTGCAGCTGCTGTTCCTTTTATAATTACTCCTTATTATTGTGTAATAGGAGGATGGGTACTTAAGTATTTATGCGTATTCTGTACGGGTGCGGGAAAAAGCGTGGCTGATGAAGGTGAATTCTTTACCGGATTTATCGGTCGCTGGTACGAGCCTGCATTGTTCTTTGTGGTATTTGCAGCTATTACGGCTCTTGTCGTAATCCTCGGAGTTCAAAAAGGAATTGAACTCATTAGCAAGGTTTTAATGCCCGTATTGCTTGTATTGATCGTTGGAATAGCCATTTATACAATGACGATTCCGGGCGCCATTTCAGGCCTTAAATATTATGTTTTGCCAAACTTCAAGGGATTCACCCTTTCCATGTTTTTAAAAACGCTTGTTGCGGCAATGGGACAGCTTTTCTATTCAATGTCTCTTGCAATGGGAATCATGGTTACTTACGGTTCATACATGAGAAAAGAAGATTCGCTTGAGGGCAGTGTAAGACAGATTGAAATATTTGACACAGCTGTCGCAATTCTTGCCGGTATGATAATCGTACCCGCAGTCTTTGCTTTCAGTAACGGAAACTCCGATGCCTTAAATGCAGGACCCAGTCTTATGTTTATCACACTTCCTAATGTGTTTAAGACAATGAAGGGCGGCCAGATTGTCGGAGGATTATTCTTTTTCCTTGTTGCCCTGGCAGCACTTACTTCGGCAATTTCGCTTTTGGAAACCATTGTATCGATTGTCTGCGAAAAACTGAAATTAAGCAGAGTTTTGGGTACAATAATCTGTATTTCATTCGTATTGGTAATAGGCATGACTTCCGTATTCGGTTACAGTGTATGGGATGAGGTTACGATTTTCGGATATCAGTTCCTTGATTTCTATGACTTTATTTCAAACAATGTAATGATGCCCATTGTTTCGCTTTTGACCTGTATACTTATCGGATATTTTGCTAAGACAAAATTCATTGAGGAAGAGGTTCTTTCGGGCGAAAAGAAGTTTGCGGCCAAGGGACTATATAAGGTTATGATTCTGGCGATTTGTCCTTTGTGCATGCTGGTTATACTTATAAGCAACTTTTTCCTGAGCCTCTAAATTCTTTTAAGTTTTCAAAAAGGATTTTTCAGCCCCTTTATTTTGCGAATTTAAGGTAATTACAGGGGCTTGGCAATATGGCGCCGATTATCGGTTAATGCTATAATTGTCTTAAGAAAAAAGAAGTTTTTTGGAAACGAAAGGAGGATTTGTTATGATAGGTTTAATAGGACTTAACTGGTTTAATCAGAACACAAGCGTTGGCAGAGATTTATGGACAATAACTCTTGCAGAGGGCGGCGGAAATCCTCAGATGAAGGTTAATCCGATCTACGTCAAAGAAGTTAAAGAAAATGAATCACCGGAAGTGTTTGATAACATTGAAGTTGAAGAATAAATTCCCGGTGAAATATATTTGAACCTGCTTTCGGTTCAAGGAGGATAAATAAATGTATAATTTGCTTTTAAACGGAAGTGAGGTTGTTGATACCTTATATAATGTGGAGGACGGGTTAAATTCACTGAACAATTCGGCATTTTCGTTATACGGCATTTTCCTTGCTCTTTCAGGAATGCTTGGAATCGGTATATCTGCACTTATAGCAATTATTTCGATTATAACTTCCGTATTCGGTATTCTTTTTGCAATACTCGAATATCTGCTTCCCGCAATTGCTCTGTTTAAAATGGCAAAAAAGGCCGGATATAAATACCCCTGGCTTGCATTTATACCTGTTGCTCAGACATATCTTGAATTTGTTCTTCCCAGAAGAGAATTCAATCTTTTCTTTAAGACAAAGAAAAGAAATGTTATGGGTATCGTATTTCTCATAATGACTTATCTCGGAAGTACGATTATTGTAATGCTTAACGTTCTTCCCGCCATCGGACAGCTTTTGGATATTGCGCTTCCGATAGTACTTATGGCGTTTGCATGGAGAAAAAGATATGATATGATCCACACATTCAGAGATAAGGAACTTGCACTTCCGATATCCATTATCAGTATCTTTATTCCTGCGGTATATTCAATTGTTTTAATCTTTTCCATGAACAGGGATCCTGAATACGGTGCGGGAAATTATTACAATGTTTACATGGAAGATTACTAAAATCAAATAATTAAAAGTGAGGTTTTCGCCGGCAGATAATCTACCGGCGAAATTTATGTGTATAGACTTAAATAAAAAGGAAAAGGCATGAAAAAAGGCGATAAAATTGAAGGTTTGGTAGTTAAATACGATTTTCCGAATGTCGGTACGGTTTATGTATCGGAAAACGATGAAATCATTCATGTAAAAATAAAAAATGCGATTATCGGACAAAGAGTTGCAGGTACGATAAATAAAAAGAAACACGGACTTTATGAAGCCAGACTTGAAGAGGTTGTAAAAAGAGCCGACAACGAAACAGCCGATCCCTGTCCTCATTTCAAGGAGTGCGGAGGCTGTACATATCAGACTTTTCCTTATGAAGAACAGATAAAGATCAAAGAAAAACAGATTCTTGATTTATTAAAAAAAGCTTTGGCCGATAAAGCATCCGATATTGACGAAGCTTATGAGGGTATGATTGAAAGCCCCGATCGTGCAGAGTATCGAAACAAAATGGAGTTTTCATTCGGTGATGAATATAAGGACGGACCGCTTGCACTCGGAATGCATAAAAGAGGCAGTACTTATGATGTGGTCAATACATTTGAATGCCGTATCGTGGACGAGGATTTCAGAAGAATATTAAGAACTACAAAAGAGTATTTTGACGGATTGAATATCCCGTATTATCACAAGATGAGACATGATGGAGTATTAAGACACCTTTGCGTAAGAAAAGGACGAAAATCAGGCGAAATACTTGTCTTTTTGGTAACTTCTTCTAACTGGAATCTTACATTCTCCAAAGAAGAATGGACAGATATACTGAATGCATGGAAGGACAGACTTTTGGAGATTAAAACTCTCGGAAGTTTCGCCGGTATTTTGCATGTAAAAAACGACTGTCTTGCAGATGCTGTAAAGGATGAAGGAACGACAATTCTTTACGGAAGGGATTATTTTGAAGAAGATCTGCTCGGATTGAGATTTAAGATATCTCCTTTTTCGTTTTTCCAAAACAATTCACTTGCCGCTGAATGCCTTTATTTGAAGGTAAGAGAATATCTGCTTGCCGATGTCAAAGAAAAGAGCGTGGTATATGATTTGTATACAGGTACCGGTACGATAGCCCAGCTTGTCTCCAAAGCGGCATCAAAGGTTATCGGTGTGGAAATTGTCGAAGAAGCGGTTGAAGCTGCAAAAGAGAGCGCTAAACGCAATAATATAACCAATTGCGAATTCATGGCGGGTGATGTATTAAAGTGTCTTGACGGAATAGAAGTGATGCCGGACTACATTATTCTCGATCCTCCCAGAGACGGTATCAATCCAAAGGCTTTGGAGAAAATACTTGATTATGAAGTCGAGAGAATAGTATATGTTTCATGCAAACCTTCGAGTCTTGCGAGAGACCTTGAGGCCTTTTATGCAAAGGGTTATAAAATAAAAAGATTAAGCATGGCGGATCTTTTCCCGAGCACATATCATTGCGAGAGCGTGTGTCTTTTGTCAAGAGTTTAGGGATGATAGAACTAATGGCTTTTGTTGTTAACGGCTTAAGCTTATGATAAAATAATTGGGTATAAGAAACTGATTGGGAGAGCATGATAATGAGTCGGATATGCGACAAATCTGATAATATTTGGAAAAACAAATATGTCGTGATTTTTAATGTTGTTACCGGCCTGATTTTTATCATGCTTTTTATATTGTCTGTTTTGCCGGCAAAAAAATACGACTTTAACGGAAATACATTTATAGCAGCAGGCGAAGCGGCCGACAATCTTGCGATTTACGGCGATATAACTCTTAATCCGGGTGTATACAGGGTTTTGCTGGACTATGAGACAGAAAACGATGAAGAAGCTTATGTAACGGTTAAGGACGGTACGGTAATTACCGGAGGTCTTTTGACGAATTATGAGCATTTTTACAAAGACAACGGCCGGACGGATTTTGAAATGTGGCTCTTTGAAAAAGGAGAACATATAGAAGTTTGTGTGAATTCTACAGGCAAAGGATCTGTAAGTACCGGAAATTTAACTTTCATAAAAACCAATCGTTTATATACGATGGCAATTACAATCCTTGTATTTTTATATCTTTTGGGAATGGGTATTTTTACATTTCTTTATAAAGATAAAAAAGGACTTATAGCCAAAGAATCAAAGCAGGTTGCATTGGTTCTTTTCGTTATTTTCTTTTTTGCTTCCCTTCCGTATCTTTACGGTTTCAATATTTCGGGAGCGGATCTTACTTACCATCTTCAAAGAATTGAAGGAGTAAAAGACGGTATTCTTGCAGGGCTTTTCCCAGTGAGACTCGAGCCGAAATGGCTCTATGATTTAGGCTATGCCGATGCCGTGTTTTACTGCAATCTCTTTTTGATTTTCCCTGCATTTTTGAGGATTATGGGATTTCCCGTAAGCTTTTCGTATAATTGTTATTCAATAGCTGTCAATCTGGCTACCGTTCTTATTTCGTATTTCTGTTTTAAGAATATGTTTAAGAGCAAAAGAATCGGCGTTATCTGTTCGGGCTTGTATACTTTATCGGTATTCAGAATTTACAAACTTGTGATAACCTCTGCAGTGGGGGAGGGAACTTCATTTACATTTCTTCCTCTCATTCTTTACGGTTTTTACCTTTTGCTTGCAAAAGAAAAAGAAGAGATTAAGAAAAACGCATGGATACCGATAACGATCGGCCTTGCGGGAATACTTCAGTCTCATGTTTTAACCTGCGAAATAACAGCATTTGTTATTTTGTTTATTTGTATTCTTTACATTAACAGGGTATTTATTCCAAAAATCTTTTTTAAACTTTTAAAAGCTGCTTTTATGACTCTGTTTGTATGTCTCTGGTTTGTGGTTCCTTTTCTTGATTATTATCTGACTCAGGATGTTCATATCAAGCATGTATCTGCAAGAACCATTCAAAGCAGCGGACTTGAACTTTCGCATTTATTGTTTAATTTCTGGACATCGGGAACACATACCGCTTCGGACGGTGCAGGCCTTTATTCTTCACATCCGATAGGCATAGGATTTGTTCTGGTGCTTTTTGCTTTTGTTTTTGCAATTCTTTTGTTTACGGGGAAAATTAAAAATAATATCGAGAACAGATTTTTTAAGACTGTTTTCCTGCTTGGAATTGTTTTGATGATAATGAGTTTAAACATATTCCCGTGGGACATGCTTCAGTCTTTGCATCCCGTTCTTGCCTCGCTTATAAGTTCGCTTCAGTTTCCAAACAGGTTTCTTGGATGGGGAACGCTTTGCATGGTAATTGTTGCCGGATATGATTTATCTTTCTTTATGAAGAAGAATGAAAAAGTTCATATCGCAATGATTATCGCAATATGTCTTTTTACGGTTACTTCGGGATTAAGACTCACTGATTACGCCGTGTACACTTCCAACCAGTATGAACTTTACAATGCAGCCTCGATGGGATACGGATATATTTCAGGAGCGGAATATCTTCTTGAAAGTACGGATTATGAAGAATTGACATATATGAAAGCCAAATGCGGCGAAAACATTCAGATTAATGATTATAAAAAGAAAGCGCTCGGCGCTGATTTTGTATGCATAAATTCTTCGGATGAAAACGGATACATCGATCTGCCTTTGCTTTTATACAAAGGTTATAAGGCTTTGGATACGGATAAAAAGACTGAACTGATGATTATTGAAGGCGAGAACGGTCTTGTAAGAATTATTATACCTGCAAATTATGAAGGACATATCAAAGTATCATTTGTAAGTCCTCTTTATTGGCGTGCTGCAGAGATATTCAGTTTAATCGCATATCTTGCTCTTTTTGCCTCATGTTTTAAAAAGGGAAGGAGGGAAAAATGCAAAAATCAGGAAAAGTGTTAATTGCATTATTGCTTCCTCAGGTTCTGATACTCCTTCTTTTGTTTGCATTAAGTTTTAAGAAAGAAAACTTGTTGATTTCTTTTGGCGATGCAGAAGCAACGGATAACGAAGAATCGGCTATTTCTTTGTTTGAGGAAAACGAAGTTTTGTTAACACCCGGTGTATACAAAGTTGAAGTATATTTTAAGGATGAGGTGCCAAATGATTCCGGCGTTCAGATTGTTGCAAAAGATGATATTTATCACAGTCTCTTAAGCAATATGGTTCCTGTTTTTCCGCAGGATAAGTACATTGAGTTCAATGTATGGGCTGCGAAAAAATGCATGGCCCGCCCCAAGGTTGTTTCGGGAAAAGAAAATTACAATCCCGTTCTTTATATGAATATTATCAAAACTTCCAAGGGATTTTTTGTCATTGCAAGCATTCTTTTTGGGGTGTTTTTTGTAATTGACGCGCTTATTGTTTTACGAATTAAGATTTTAAACAATGAGCTTTCAAAAAAGAAGCAGATTGTATTTGCTGCAATGCTTTCGGCGATTATTCTGGCTTTTTTTCCGCTTCTTTCGGGATACTGTTATCTTGGCAGCGAAGGAAGATTTATTTTCTTCCCCGTGTTTTTGCTTCACGCCGGACTGCCTTTTTATGCGGTATATAAGATATATGTATTTATGCTGCTTTTATTCAGTGCTCTGACTTCTTATTATTGCATGAGATTTTGCTTTAAGGATGAAGTTTTTGCAATGATTTTAAGTGTTGTATATCTGCTTTTCCCTTATCATCTTTACAGCATATATGACAAGGGGGCAATGGAAGAGGGGCTTTTGTACATATTCCTTCCGTTTGTATTTATGATTGTATATTTACTGATTGAAAAGCTCTTTATTAAAAAGAAACTTTCCATAAAGAACATTTGGGTTAATTCTTCCAAATATTTGAAGGCATTGCTTATAGGCGCTTTGCTCTTATATGTTTTAATTGCGATTTACAAGGTTAACAGTTTTGCATTTGAACACAGAGCGGTGTATCTGTATGATGCTGTAAACTCTTTTAAAGTGTACGCATTTTTTGAGAAATAAAAGTCGGAGATAAAGATGAAAGTTAAGAAGCTTAATGAAAAAAGCTTTTTTACAATTCTATATGTTTTGCTTGGGATTATTCTTTTAATACCGCTTTTTTCGAAAGATTTAACTCTTATCGAAAAAGGTGTTATGTTCTTTTCCCAGTACGTTTCTTTTTTTGCTTCAATTCTTTTCTTTAAAGAATTGTTTAAGGACGAAGATGAATACAAGACGTTTTTTGGAGTGCTTCTTATTGCCGTGAGCCCTTACCGATTCTTTATATGTTTTTCCGAGAAAGAAAAGCTCACGGCTCTTGCGGTATCATTAATACCGTTATATGCATTCTTTGTTTTAAAAGCGATAAAGAATGTGAAAATAAAAATCGTGTTTTGCATACTTGCGGGAATCGCGCTTGCTTTAATCGGAATGCTTCATTTTCCGATACTTACTGTTTTGACATTTGTGAGTATAACTTTGGTATTTGTTTATAAGGCTCCTTTAGTGCTTCTTACGATTGCGTTGGGATTTGGATTAAGCATTCCTTTTTGGCTTGACACGGTTAAATATCTTCTTTTCGGAGGGTTTGAAGAATTAAATTATTCTTGTGCTTCGATAATGCCGTACGGATATCGATTCGGAAGTTATTTTAATACCTTTATGAATATTGATTCCAACCCGGGATTCGGTATAGGATTGATTGTCTGTCTGTTGGCAGGTGTATGGAATACAATCTCTGACAGGAAAAAAGTGCGGAGTAAAACCGATTATTATATTTTTATTATGGGAATCCTGTTTATGCTTACGGCATCAAAAAAATTCCCCTGGGAATATGTTCAAAGAATTGCCTCACCGCTTTTAAGATATGTGGGAATTTGGAGAACGCCGACATTTTTTGCCGGGTTGGCCGGATTTTTCTTATCGGTTATCGGAGCAAAGGCAATCGGCAGTTTGGGTCACAGGAATGAGCATAATGCAAATGCTGAAGAAGGCAAGGAAAAAAAGAATCTGTCTTCAAATGACAATAACGATAATGCAGCATTTGATGTTTATGAATTGGTAAAGAATGTTGTGATATTTATATGTATGGGAATATACATATTGCAAAGCTATTTATGATAATACGCAAAAAAAGACCGATTGAATCGGTCTTTTTTTATAAGCTTTTATTTTTTCGAAATTTGATTTGGGATGCATTACGCTATATAGCTCATATTCACAGTCTTCCAAACTAAGGCGTGAGATGTGAAGGACCTCTGAAGAGGAACATTGCTTCTTTAATGGAAAGTCCGAGAAGAAGCATGGTGAGACGATCGATTCCCAAACCGAATCCACCGTGAGGAGGACATCCGTATTTGAAGAATTCAAGATAGAACTTAACGTCTTCGGTAAGTCCCTTTTCGTCAGCCTGTGCTTTCAATACATCGTATCTGTGTTCACGCTGAGCACCTGTGGTAATCTCTACGCCGCGCCAGATAAGGTCATATCCCTGAGGCACGCCTTTTTCGTCACGCATATGATAGAAGGCTCTCTTTTCGGCACTGTAATCTGTGATAAATAAGAATTCGTGGTTGTAATGCTTCTTAACCCACTGATAACTTAACTTTTCTGCATCTGTTGTAAGATCTCCTTTTTCGGAATCGGGAACCGTATATCCGTATTCTTTTTCAAGCGCATCATAAAGATCTGCGAGCTTTACTCTGGGGAAAGGAGTCTCGGGAATGATAATCTCGGCATCGAATTCTTCGGTAGAGAAGAGCTCTTTGATCTTATCGCCGTATTTTTCCTTAACTTTTGTGAGAGCGTATTTAATGAGGTTTTCCTCCATCTTCATAACGTCTTCACAACCGTTTATATAACTGAATTCAAGGTCAAAACATGTGAATTCCGTAGCATGCTTGCTGGTGAAGGATTTCTCGGCTCTGAACACGGGGCCTACTTCGAAAATCTTTTCAAATCCGGAAGCCATTGCCATCTGTTTGTAGAACTGAGGGCTCTGTGCAAGATAAGCATTGGGAAGGTTGTAGTTGGGGAAGTAATCAAGTCTGAAAACGTCCGCGCCTGATTCAGATGCTGCTGCGATAAGCTTGGGTGTATGAATTTCAATGAAGTCTTTTTCGAGCAGGAATTCACGAAGAGCTGCTGTCAATGCTGTCTGTGCTTTGAACATAAGCTGGTTCTGATCTGTTCTTAAATCAATCCATCTGTATTCGATTCTCTGATCGATGGATGAACGTTCAACTGCAGCTTTCTTCTTTGTTGCGGGAATGTATTCCCTTGCGATGGGCAAAGCTGAAGCTATGGATTCGATTTCGAGAGTTGAAGGAATAATTTCAACACCGCCGAGCTTTACGAAATCGCTTAAAAGTACAGTACCGGTAACCTTTACAACAGAATCGGGTGTAATCTTTGAAAGTGTTTCTTCCCAGTCGGGATGTTTTTCTTTCTCGATGGTTACCTGAACTTTTCCGGTAATATCTTTAAGTACAAGAAACGCCATGGCCTTGCCGTCTCTGAAATTCTCGACAAATCCGGCAAGTGATACTTCTTTATCGGCGTATTCTTTCACATTTTCAATGTAAATACGTTCCATTAAAAGACCTCTTTTCAACAAAATTTTTACCTTTAATAGTGTAAAACCTGGAGTAGTAAAAGTCAATAAAAGCCTTGTTTTTATGTTTTTTGGACATTAAAAAAACCAAAAAAATATTAACTAATTTCTATTTTGTGATAAAATATCTATGTATATGCGAGATGGATTTGTTTTTGTTATTTAGTATTCTGGAAGGGGAAACTGATGATAGGTAACAAAAAAACAGCATCTATAGTAAGTCTGGTTTTAATTTTTTTAATAGCATCAGGTTTTATCTTACTTATAATCAGGGTTCATACGATTCCTGATATTTCTTGCATACAGTCTGAAGATACACAACATCCCGAAGAAAATGATCTTTATATGGAAATGCCGATTTCGAATGAATGGAACGATTCGGGATATAAAGCAACTCAATATGCGGCTACTTTGAAAAACAATACACTCAATTCATTGAAGGACTGGTCTGTAATCGTAAAACTCCCTCCCAATGCCATTATTTCCGATTCTTGGAATATCAATATTGAGAGCAATGAGTACGGATCATACGTCATTACAAATGATTCGGAGCAGGGATACAATGATACCATAGATCCAAACGGTGAGATAACATTCGGCTTTATTTTGTTTACTAATGAAGACCATTATGAAATAAATCATTTTATTTTAAAGGCTTCGCCCTTGGCAAAAATCTCCGATTATCCCTTGTTTTACATTCTGTGTGCATTGATTATACTTCTTCTTATTTACGTTTCAATGAATGTTGCAATGTTTATAAGAGACCGTCAGTATAAGATAAGACGGGAACTTGATAAAAAAATTATCATCCAGTCGATGAAAACATTCACAAATTTCATCGATGCCAAGGACCCTTATACAAGAGGCCATTCGATTCGTGTGGCATTCTATACGAAGAAGATTGCCGAAAAAATGGGCTTT
>DFEM01000011.1 GCA_002369155.1 Lachnospiraceae bacterium UBA3802
CAATTGATTAATAATGATTACAATACAGCATTAACTATCAAAGAGCCAATCACATTGGAATTTCTTGGCTTAGAAGCGAAAGAATCTATTGACGAATCAGATTTAGAACAGGCTTTAATTGATCATCTTCAGGAGTTTATGCTTGAATTAGGACATGGATTCTGTTTTGAAGCTAGGCATAAGCGCATCCTTATCGATGATGAATATTATTTCCCTGATTTAGTATTCTATAACCGTATACTTCATTGCAACGTGATTATCGAATTAAAGAACGAAGAATTCAGTCACGAAAACTTCGGACAATTAAATGCTTATGTCGGATACTATAAAGAAAACGAAATGAATCCCGGCGATAATCCTCCTGTAGGTATTCTCCTTTGCACCAAGAAGGGCAAGAAAATGGTCGAATACGCTTGTTCGGGAGTTGATAATAAATTGTTCGTATCCGAGTATATGCTTCAGCTTCCAGACAAGAAGCAATTAGAGAATTTCCTTATTTCCCAAATGAGCGAAATGGGTATATAACAAGTAATCCCCTTGAGTTTTTTGACTCAAGGGGATTTATTCTTTAAGAAACTAAACTGCTATATTCTTTTTACGGTAATACTTTGTATGATACGAAAATGTACTGGAATAAGAATCATTTGCAAGTTCTTCGAGTTTTCTTAATGCCTCACTTTCATACTCCTGTGCAGCCTTTGCGGTTCTAAGGATGAACTGATCAACCGTCTGCATCTTCTTTGTCCAATTCTTTTCCGGCTTAGTTCCATCGGGTAATTCGGATTCTGCTTCATTTTCAGAAGAATCAGTCGATGAAAAGCCGTTAGCTGCTACAGATAACACTGCCTGAGATATAGCATTGGCTTTCATATCCGAATCGGACTGTGATGCGGCTTTTCTTGCAGCTTCTTCTTTTTGTTTGAGCATCTGCTTGATTCGTTCTTTGATTGCTTCGATGTTTTCGTCAATTCCCTCAAGCATTTTGGCCCATTCAGCATCAGACATTTCTCGCCAGTCTTTTTCTTCGCTTAAATCTTCGGCCGTAATAGTCATACTTTCTTTAAACATTTTTAGGAAAGTTGAAGCATCCGTAATCTCGCCCGTACTGTATTTCTTCAGTACCGTGGACGAATTGGCTAAAACTTCCGACCAATTCATCGTTTGATTCATAACATTTTCTACAGAATCGAATTGCATATTGCTCAAAGGTGAAATGATTGATTTAACCATATGCCAACTTCCCCAAGTGCTGTTTGTTCCTTTCCCGATTGAATCCATATATTCACAATATGCGAACATTTCAGCAGGTGTTGCATTACTCGGGTCAAATTTTGATAGATTCACATTGATGGATTCTCCTCCGGACAATTCAACATTGACAATAATATCATCTGTATCCGGGGAATTAACCAACGATGCAGTCATTCCGTATTGCAAGTTTCCTATGGCTATAAATCCAAATCCCAATTTTGTAAGATGTGTATTTGCCACATCAGAAGAATCCAAAGTGTTTTCGTTGGCTAAAGCCTTTTGATTTGCTTCGATTTTTGCATTCCAATCATCCCACATTTCCTGTTCTGTCCATACATGCCCTATAAAATGATTAATATTAATATAATCAGCGTATGGATCTGATAAAGCGTCTCTCAGCGTTTTTCCATCAGGCATATTTTCAAAGTCGATATGACCATTGTTTAGTGACTCAAAATAAGTAATAAAGTCATCGATATCGAAATCATCCTTAAGGAAATCTTTCCAAAATACTTCGTTTGGAGCAAATGTTAGATTTTCGTCTTTGTCGAATCTATTTAGGAAATCTTGTATCTTTTTTAAATCATTAGGTGAATTATAGGAAAGGTCCCATAAATCTCTGGTTGTGATTTTTCCATCAACATCAGACACCTCTTTGCACGAAATACCTTTCTCGGAATAACAGGTAATATATTTAATATCAATAGGTATTACTTGGTTAGTATCCGGATCTGTCACCTCATCATGTTTTGAAATGATTGTGTCCGGTATTGATATTTCTTTATCCCGATCCTCAAAAAGCTTCGATATTGCATTGGCATCTAAACATTTGCTCTGCATTACATTTTCGAAGAAAGAATTAATCGATTCAAAGAGTTTTGATGCAAGTTCTGCCATGTCAGGAAGCGTATATCGATATTCATTTGCATATTGATCCAATAATTCAACTCTGTTACCTTTGTCGAAAATACCGTCAAAACAACTGGTATCGGTGAAAAACGAACCGGCTATCAAATCAGCTGTTTCATCACTTTGTCTAATATAAAGACACAAAGCTGAAAATTCAGGATAATTCATTGCTTCCGGGTCCAGGTTATATGGATCGAATTCTTCTTCGATTTCGTTTCCGTTTTCATCAAATCCATGGATGGTATATGTTTTCTTTTCACCATCTGAATTGATAAGAATATTAAATTGTTGTTCGGTTTCGCGATATGAATATATCACCTCACCACGTGAATTGGCTTCAGCAATCATCTCTTTTGTCTTGATATTTGCTGAAATCAATCGAGAATATGCTGCCGGTTCTCCAAGTCTTTTACTTGCGATAGGTATTCGCTGAATTCCGTGAACATTTAAGTCTGAATCGGTATCATATTCAATCATTCCGGAATCTTCATTGTTTTCGATTTCGGAGCATTGAGCGATTTCATTCTCGGACGATAAGTATTTGGCCGAAAATGAAGTGTTATTGAAACAATTATTCATACTTCCTTGCATTGCGGCATAATAGAAGTTTGAATTACAATATGTTCCAAGTTCTGCAATTGACATATAACCTCCTCTCTGCAACCGTTCTGTCAGTCCCGGTTGCTCCGCTCTCCGAAAAGGTCCGAGCGGGAAATATTTATGATTCCTCCTTCCTGCCACTTCGTCATATGTCCTTATAATCTAATGCAGCCTTTATAACTAAAAATGCACTGGAACAATGAAAAAAGAATCATTGTTTCAATGCACGCATCCTTGCTGTTAAATATATCGTACGTATGAGGAAAATAATTAATATGAAAGAGGAAATTTATTGTATTTATAAATCATATAAAGGAGATAAGAAGACTAATTTTTTTCCTGATTCGTCCGATAAAAGAAATATAATAATGTTTTTCATAAGAGCGAAAAGGATTTCGGACATATGTCTCAAGGATTGAGATGCTTATGATATAGTTTAAATGTACTATATCTTCTATTTATTTCCAGCATGTCTTTTCTGACTTTATTTCCAAATCCGGATTATGAATGAAAATAGGTATGTAGTATTATAGGAGTAATATATATGAAAGTACAAAATAAAACTTTTTATATGGGCGATGATGTTCATAATGCCAGACAAAATGAAAAAGGAAAGGCAAATAATCATCAAAGGAAAACCATTGATGCCACATCATTACGGAAAAATTTAGATCCGATTGCGGCAAAACGCGAGGAAGCCAAGAAGAAAGCGATGAAAATTGTTGGAGGAGCTTTTACAAACGAGCAAAAACTGGATGGTGACCTGATAGCACGAAGAGAAAAAATAAAATTTCTTCAACATGATATAGGTGAAGCGAACAAATCCATAAATGAAATAGAAGCCAACAGGGCTGCGCTTCGTGATAAGTATGGTGTTGCTTCGGACAGTCAGGAAGAGCAAGATCTTAAATTGCTTGAAAAAGAAGTAAGGGCCAAAATGCCCGGCTCAGATACCACATTGTCTTATGACGAAATGAAAAAGATTGATGCGATAAAGTCAAAAGGTTTATCCGAATATCAGCAACAATCTTTAGATATGCTTGAGCATGAAACACCATATGTTACCACAGTCTATGAAGCAAATAGGGAAATTAAAGTAGAAAACCAGATTATTTCATCAACAAAGATTGAGAGACTTAAGTCGCATGCTATGGAAGATGCCCAGAAGCAAGTTGAAGACATAATGAATGAGGCTTCAAAGGAAATTGCGGGTATGCTTGTTGATGAAGCTAAAGATAATATTGATGAAAAAGCCGAAGAAGAAAAGGAAAAGGCGGAGGCTTCAAAGGAAAAGAGAGAAGAAGTCAAGGAACGAATTGATGCTCTTAAAGAAAAGAAAGAGGAGAACGAGGAACTCACTGAAGACATTCTTAATGGAGTAGCCGATGCCGAATCAGTTTCGACTGATGTAAATGCAGCACAACAGGAAATAAAAAATATGATGAATAAAATGAAACTCATAGAAGAGGATATAAAAGGTGCTGCAGTGGATAAGAACGTTTAATTATATTTATTAATACACGATAACACTAAAAGTGTATTTTCTCTAAAATTATTAATCTATTCAAAAAGGACAGTGTTTATGCAGATTACAAGAGATAATTATACAAGTACTCAAAATATGATAAATCAAATGTTTGGAGGAAAGAATGGTACGCCGGATCCTTATGGAACGGACTATGGTAATTATTCACTAAGATTTACGCCTACTGATCGTCCTTTTAATAAACCAAACTGGGACAATATAATGACAAAGCGTGAAAAACCTGCAATGTCAGACTCGGAGTTTGCTGAGGAAATAAAAGAGCTTGTTAGAAAAGATTTTTCGGCAGGAAAAAGAGACCATGATGCTTACAAAAAACTTTGCATGAAATATTGTGAGACGGTTTCACCTGATAGAAAAGCAATTTATGAGTCTAGCATGAAAAAGACAGGTGGTAAAATGAATGCTGCATGTATGTTTTGGGACGAATCTGGAAATAAGACATTGTCATATCATCCGACAGAAGGACGTTGGGATTCTATATCGACAGAGGCGGAGTTTGCACGTGCAAGGAAGTTTACGGCCATTTATAATGATGAACTGAAACGTCTCACTGATGAGTATGGCGAACAGAATAAGGGAAAAATTTCTCTTAAACAGATATCGCAAGATATGGGTGGACCAACAGGTGACAATAACACCTTGCAAAAGGAAATCGGTAATTCAATTGATTATTTTATATAGTATAATGGTGCAATCAAGGAATATTAATTATGCGTATATTAACAAATATATCGAAAACAGAATTGAATCAGCTCACTAATCAACCCACAGCCAAGGCTATGATTGATAAGGTTAAGAATGAAGGCGTATATATTGCTGAAGGTGATGCCCAAGGCGCTGCTGAGTTTGTATCAAAACGAAATCAGGAGAAGTCTGGGGTATCATTGGATATTTCCGCTGAAGGCTTAGATGCTTTGAACAAAAAGAAAGAAATTCAAGTCAGTGAAACAAATGAGGATGACTCCAAGGAAGAACAAATAAAAAAAGAAATAGCAAAACTTGAAAAAGAATTGGCTGAAATACGAGCAAAGCAAAAGAAATCAAAGGATTCCGATAAAGCCCTGGAGCGAAAAGCAAATGCAATCGTTCAGCAGATTTCTGCTCTGAATATGCAGCTAATTCAAATTGAGAAAAATAAAAGCGAATCCGGTACTGTTTAATGAAACAATTTTGAAAAAATTTTTATTTTATTGTAAATGGGAGCAAGGAAACGTCGATTAATTATGTAGAGGAATAATTATATGAATTCTATTTCAAATAATATGTCCAGTTACCTCCATACATATGAGGCATACAGGATCCCTAAAGGAACCAAGGTTCAAAATGCAGCAGGCGAAGAAGTAGTATTATCTGATAAAGAAGATACTCTCGTTCTCACTGCCGAATCCAGCAAGCAATTAGTAAAGGACCGCGGTCAATATGGAAGCATGCTTCAAGCTAAAGCGGAAAATGCTGCACTAAAGACGCAGGATGAAGCTATGAAGCAATATAATGAAAATCAAGCTAAAGCAATATCTGTATTTAGAAGTATGTCTAAAGGCGATAATGTCCCCGCTTCAGATGAAAACAAATTAATGGCTTATGATCCTAAACTGTATCATGCAGCCAAAATGGCTCAAGCCATGGCTCAAATGGCAAAGAAAAAAGCAGAATCCAAAAAGTCAGAATGGGATGAGCGTGAGGAAATGGAAAAGCAAGCCAAATTGGATAAACTGTGCGAAGAATCCAATGAAGCGGCTCTTGCAGTTGCCACCGGATCGCACGAATTCGGCGAGGCCCAAAAACAGAATATTGTAGAAATTGATTCAAGCGGTATAGATTTTTCCTCTATGAAAACAATGAGTCTCGGTGGAGTTACGGGTGAGTTTATAGATTTGTCACTATAGTTTTAACAAAGGAATATATTTAAAATTATATTATAAGTAAAAATGGGGTTCTGTCAGGAACCCCATTTCTGTAATTACCTACCCTCTCGTTCATATCTTACGGCTTTTTGCTGTCTATTTTCTTTATAGCTTTGAACCTCTGTTTTTTTCTGTTTCAATTTATCTTTAATACTTTCTCTCTTAACTTCTTTTTGCTCGTTAGTTAAAGGTTTTTCTTCGGGTTTTAGTTCGGGAAGATAATCTTTAATTATGTACTGAATGTATCCGATAGTTGATTTATCTTTACTTAATCCTTTGATTTCATTAAGTTTATGCATCGAATCAAGTTCCAAGCATTCAAGTTCTTTTATTATCGCTCTTTTGTTATATTTCCCGTCAGGAAGGTTAATTCTTAAATAGGATGCACATTTATTCCATTCCTTTAAATCTTCTGCGTGTTTCTCTTTGTATTTTGCCTTTCCGAATCCGGGTGAATTAGCTCTTTTATAAATAGGGTCCAGTTGTTTCTTTAATTCAGCGTGCTCAATAATCCCGAACAACTTGGATTTCTGTCTTGAAATAGATTTGCTTTCATTTCGAGCTGTTTGCAGTTCTTTTGATATTTCTTTTACCTTTAAATCCAAGTCGGTAACAGAATGAATATTATTTTTGCATATGAAATAGTATATATCGGTAAACTTATCAAAATCTTTTGAAGCTGCATTTCGAATTGCGTATATGTTATTCCAGGATTCCCTGTCTTTTTCTCTTTTTGCAAACCATCTTTGGACTATCGTTGTAACAGACAGTTCCCTTGGCTCTATATCAATTTGCTTTGCACCGCGTTCCAAATCAGATAACCAGCCACCAATCTTTTTTAATGTTTTACCAATCTCCTTAATGAATTTATTAATTTCTTCTATTATCTGGTTAAGGCTACCAAGATATGTGTTTTCGCCACGTGCCTCCATAGCGCACACTGCCGGTCCTTTATGTACTGTCGGTAATAAATCAATTCCTTGCTTTTCATATGAATCAAGACAAACACGTTCTTCACGGCCTGCACGTTCGAGATATTTGTTCTGAAGATTCTCCCAGTCCTTTCTCCATTTTTCGGCATTACCGCGGTCATCCCAGTTTGTTGTATATACTTTCCTGGTAACCGGATTACCGTTTTTATTTAACTTGATGTTCCCGTTTTTATCCTTAACAATTTCTTTTCGGGATTTCGCTTTCCATTCGCCTTCTTCGTCTATGGCTCTCATGGTAAGCATTACGTGAGCATGAATATTTTCCTGACCGTTTGGTATATTTTCTACCTTTTTCTTGTCTTCCTCAGCATCATCCTTTTTTTCATCTTCTTTGTGTTCTTTCTTCTTATGAGGTCGATGAATCGCAACATCCGCAATCATTCCTTCATGAACAAATTCGCTTGAAACATACTCATGCAGGAGGCTGATATTATCTGCATCAGACAACTCTTTTGGAAGTGCAATTATTATCTTTCTTGCGAGCTGCGAGTTCCAATTCGGTTCGGCTTTTTCGACTGAATTCCAAAGAGTAGCACGGTCTGAATATTCTTCAGGAGCATTCTCCGGTAATACTACTTCTTTGAATACAATTTCCTCGGACTTGTATTCATAATCTTTTGTATCATCATCATATATACAATATAATTTTTCTCCGGATTGATATGCGGATCCTGCAACGGAAGATTCGCCACCTCCTCGGGAGCAAATCGATATACTAAAATGTGGACATGGCATAGTTTTTCCTTTCTTGGGGTAGACGGAACGTCGAAGGGGTGTCCCCTTTTGCAACTTTAGTTGCCTGCCTCACCGGCAAGGTGTCTTCGAAGAACGCAATTACACCTGATCAGGTGTATAATTGCGCATTTCTTCGAAATGTACTTGGGGCTCTGGCTCGGCCGCGGCTTCCCGCTCAACAATTATCTTTACTTCAGGAAGTGAAAAAATCTCTTTTAAAAGATTCCGTATTTGTTCATCCGAAAACAATTCAGGTTTAAGATATACTTCCAAATCTGCCCCATGATTACACAAACGGTGTGTTCTTTCTTTTCGTAATGCTTCGGTTCGTTTTCTTTCCATAATCTTGATCCTCTGCTTTAAATATTTGACTCGCTTTTCATTCTTTTGTAACCTGCGAACATAGTCTTCACGTGTGATTCTTCGTGGCATAACAGTCCCCTTTTATATTCCCAAACTTGCATTTAACTCATCGAAGTCATATTCACAATGAATTAAACCGTTATTGCCGCCTTTGTGTTTTATCTGCTGTGTAAAACAAACGGCACCTCTTCGTTCCACAAGATTGAAAAGACATTTACGCATATAACCCACAGGATTTTTGATTTTGTCCTCCCCTTTGTCAGGAAGCAATAGTAATAGACTTTCAATGTCGTCATATGTGATTCCGTTCAAACGCTCCATAACCTTTGATTTTGGCTCAAAATGTCCGGATGATATTTCTACTGTTGGATTCGTTTCAGATATCATATCGATGATTTGAGAAAGAATAAAAGCCAATAGTTTTTTGTTCGCCGGATGCTTATACAAAAGACGATCATAATTGATTTGATTTTTGATTTCTTCCTCCTCATTTGCTTTTTCTTTTTTTGTTTCTTCTTTTTGAAGAAGAGGAAGAGGATTAGTATAACTCATTTCAGTCTTATTATTGTCAGTATTATTTATATTAGTATTACTTGCTTCTCGCTTTGAGAAGTCCGGAGTTCTCGATTCGTGAAGCCCAGAGTTCTCATTTGGTGAAGTCTTGACTTCTCGTTTTGAGAAGTCAGTGATTTTATCGGTGTTTGAGGCCACTTTTGGTTCATGAAGGAAATTTTTTACGTAGATAATATCAGGTTTACCCAGACCTCTTTTTTTACGTTCAATCAACCCAACTGTTTCAAGTTCTTTAAGGATGCTTACACACTTGGTATGTGCGCGGCCGATAGTTTCTATTATTTCTTCCAGGGTGAAAATGATATAGACGCGGTTCTCTTCATCAAACCATCCATTCTTTCTCGATAAAGACATCCTGTTAAGCATAAAACTGTATAGAAGTACAGCTTCAGCGCTGAGTATTTTAAACTGAGGATCTGTCATTAAAATCTTCGGAACCGGAATATAATTGAATGAATCGGCTTCAATTCCATAATAATAATCAAAATTCATATGATCTCCTTATAAATAAGTATGATTATCGATTTGAAAAAAATTTGTGCTAACGTGTATGCTAACGCAAGTCGAAAAACGGGATATTTTTAAGAAAAAATAAGAAAATATCTTCGAATTGTTCTCAAGCCGAAAATAGATAGTCTCGTAGAACCGGTTTTCAGAAAAGTCCAGAATCAAAGGCTTTTACAAAGAAAAAGGCTCCGGTATTTCTACCGAAGCCTTTACAGCGCT
>DFEM01000132.1 GCA_002369155.1 Lachnospiraceae bacterium UBA3802
CCAAAAGCGTAAACAGCCAGAGTAATAAAATACCTGTTGCTATCATGATTTTTGAAGTCATTTCCGGATTGGCTTCAATAAATTCCATCGATTGCATGGCATCTATATTCTCACCGTTGATACCGATGACTTTATACAAAGCTTTAAGGATTTCAATGGTAATGCCGCTTGTCACGGTATTTAAAAACATATGAAGAAGAATGGTATAAATAACTTTACCTGTTTTTAAATAAATATATGCAAAAAGGCATCCTATAAATGCCGCGAAAAATCCCTGTTGGAAATTGCCGTGAAAAAGTCCGAACATTAATCCGGATGCCAGAACGGCTACGAGTTCTCCTTTTGGAGCAACATGATCTATAAGAACTTTTCTGAAAATGAGTTCTTCAAAAATCGGTGCCAGAATTCCGACTACAAGCACCCTGATAAAGAAATTGGAATCAAGCATCAGCGTTGCGAGTCTGTCATCCGCTTGCTGACTGAAGGGTATCGTGAGTATAGAATGAATTGTAAGACCGATAATGGTTCCCACCAAAACAAGTCCGTACATCATAAGTACGCAAAGAAAGAATTTGCCGACTCCGAGGTTCTTTTTCTTTATGTTTGCTTTCGGCATATTGTGAGTAATCAAAAGAACAAATGGGAAGCAGACAATATCAACCGTAAATACCATTATTGCAAAAGTAAAATACATTTGATACTTGTCCAACGATTCAGGCAAAAAATGCATAAGTACTCTTCCGAGTACAACCTCAACAAGAATATACAATACTCCCATAAGGCCGTATTTCCATCCGATGGAATTCATGGTCTTTTTTAATGTCATTTTGATTCTCCCTTTTACAAAGCCGTTAACGCAGCTTTTGCTTAGGTCGAAGATACATATTTATGAAGTGTTTTTCTCACCGCACCTTCCGACGAAAGCATTTCCTTAAACATGTCTTCTATTTTAACAGAAAGCCCCGCTTTGACAAGGTCAAGAGCAAAAATATTTTCGTTGGAGAGAATACATTTAAGCTGACCATGGTAAGAATCAACGTCTTTAAAAGCAATGCCTTTAAGTTTATTCTGTAAATCCTCAAGCTGAGGATCGGCGCTTACTTCCATCTCTTTGCCGTTATCATCAATACCCAGAAGATATCTGAACCACGCAGCTATCGCAAGAGGGATAAATACAAGATCGTTTACATCTTTGTCATTTGCATAATAATACGACTTTATGGTCTCGCCGAATCTGATGGGGATTTTCATGCTTGTATCCGTGGCAATACGCTGGGGCATATCGGGAATAAACATATTCGGAAGTCTCTCTTCCACCACTTCATCGATAAACTCTTTGGGATCTATGATTCCGGGATTAACCACAACCGGAAGTCCTTCTTTGTATCCTATATTTTCTATGAGTTTATGAATATCTTCATCCTTCATTTCTTTTGCGATATGGTCATATCCGAGAAGGCACCCGAACACTGCCATGGCTGTATGCAAAGGATTAAGGCATGTGGTAACCTTCATCTTTTCGGTATTGTTTACCGTATCCCTGTCCGTAAAATAAACTCCTGCCTTTTCAAGAGACGGTCTTCCGTTCGGGAATCTGTCTTCGATAACAAGATATTCAGGTATTTCGGCATTAACAAAAGGCGCAATAAAAGTTCCTTTGTCTGTAACAACCGGAGCCATATCTTCTATGCCTTTCTCTGAAAGCATGTCTTCTATCGACTTGGCAGGTCTCGGTGTAATCTTGTCAATCATGCTCCAGGGGAAAGATACTTTGTTTTCATCGGAAATATAAGCGATAAATTCTTTGCTCACAAAACCTTTCTTCTCCCACTCAGCAGCTATCTCAAGTACCGAAGATTTAAGTTTTTCTCCGTTATGCGAACAGTTGTCCATGCTGCAGACCGCTATCGGGGTCATTCCATTATTAAAGCGCTCCAAAAGAAGTGCCGCAGTAATGCTCATTGCATGCTTGGGATTTGCGGGACCGTTTTCAATATCGCTTATTACCACGGGCAAAAGATCACCTTGCATATTTCTTAAAGAATAACCTTTTTCGGTGATGGTGTAGCTGATCATTTGCAAAGAAGGATTGCTTACGGCCTTAAAAAGTTTTTTCTTATAATCTTCATTGCCAAAATCGGCTTTAACGGCATCGGCAATTGAAGCAATAACATCAAGATTTGTATTTCCATCCGCCTTAAGACCGACTGAAAGTGCAAGATTGTCAAAGGGCACATAAATCTTGTCTATCATGTCAAAATCAAATGTGTCGACTGCGATAATACCATTATCACTATATCCTTCATCAAGAAGCTTTTGCTGAAGTACGGCAATAAATCCTCTGAAAATATTACCGGCACCAAAGTGAATCCAGACAGGATTTTCTTCGGTATTTCTACGCATCTTCTCAATATCGTACTTGGGTAATTTAACGCCAACCTTCTCCCAATCTTCTCTTTTCTTTATACCTTCAAGATTTAATTTCATTTCATAACTCCTTAGTTTATGCAGTTATACTGTTGGATGTGCGCCATACAATACACCGCGGGCACGCTCTCGCTAAGGCATCGCACGTAGCGACCACTAAACTCGCATTCGCATAAATGCTCTGCTCGTTAAGTGGCGACGGCGCTGCATTACCCGCTAACGCATTATATGGCGCCCATCCATTTATTTAAATGCATATTATCTCTGAACTCTGCCTGAAGCATCGCCCTTTGCAAGCTTATTGACTTCATCGACAGAAACAAAGTTGTAATCGCCTTCAATCGAGTGCTTTAAGCAGCTTGCGGCTACGGCAAATTCGATGGCATCGGCGGGATTTGCGTTATGTGTAAGCGAATAGATGAGTCCTGCGCCGAACGAATCTCCACCGCCTACTCTGTCGACGATGTGTACATTGTATTTCTTGCTGAAGTAGTAATCTTTTCCGTCATAAAGCATTGCGCCCCATCTGTTGTCGCTCGCCGATATGGATTCGCGAAGTGTGATTGCAACATAAGAGAAACCGAATCTCTTCTTTAATTCTTCGGCAACATACTTATATCCTTCGGAATTAATCTCTCCGGCGGTAACATCGGTATCGGGTGCTTTGATTTTGAATACATCGTTTGCATCCTCTTCATTCGAAATGCAGACATCAACATATTTGCAAAGTTTGCCCATTACTTCACCGGCTTTTTCCTTGGACCAGAGTTTGTTTCTGTAATTAAGATCGCAGCTTACAATAATGCCTTTTTCTTTGGCTTTCTTACAAGCTTCCAAGGCAATATCCGCAAGTTCGTCGGAAAGTGCCGGAGTGATCCCCGTAAAATGAAACCATCCTGCACCTTCAAAAATCTTATCCCAGTCAAAATCGCTCTTTGAAGCTTCCGCAATTGCAGATCCCGCACGATCGTAGATAACCTTGGATGCTCTTTGCGATGCGCCCTTTTCAAGATAATAAATACCTACTCTCTTGCCGCCTCTTACGATAAGTGAAGTATCTACTCCATACTTTCTTAAAGAGTTAACACTCATCTGACCGATCTCATGAGCGGGAAGTTTGGTAACAAAAGAAGTATTCATACCGAAATTGGCAAGTGATATGCTTACATTTGCTTCCCCTCCTCCGAAGGTAGCTTCAAAGGTATCTGCCTGAACAAATCTTAAGTATCCTTCCGGTGCAAGTCTTAACATAAGTTCACCGAAAGTAATAACCTTTTTGTCCGATAAACCGGACAGGTCAATATTCTTTTTTTGAGGATCAAAAGCATTGTTTTCTTTATTCGAATCATTACCGTTTAAAGCATTAATCGCTTCGACAACTTCTTTCGTAAGATTCTTTATTTTATCAAAATTGCCTTCTTTTATTGCTTTGGCATCTATCATAAAACTTCCGCCGCATGCTATTACATTTTTAAGAGCATAGTAGGAAGCCATGTTATCTTTGCTGATGCCTCCGGTAGGCATAAATGTCATCATGTTGTAAGGAGCCGACAAAGCTTTAAGCATTTTAACTGAGCCTGCCGCTTCCGCAGGGAAGAACTTAACAACTTTAAGTCCCAGAGAATATGCTTTTGCCACGTCACTTGCCGTGGATACTCCGGGGATTACACATATATTTTTTTCAATACAATACGAAACAATTGCTTCATCAAGTCCGGGGCTTACAATAAATTCAGCACCCGCATTTAATGCTGCATCAACCTGTTCTTTTGAAAGTACCGTACCTGCTCCGACAAGCATGTCGGGATATTCTTCTTTCATTGCCTTTATGCAAAGGTCCGCTCCTTCCCTTCTGAATGTAACTTCGGCACAGGGAAGTCCTCCATCGTAAAGTGCCTTTGCAAGAGGCTTGGCATCCGATACATTATCAAGTGCTATAACAGGAATCATTCTGCATTCTTTAATTCTTTCGTATGTGTTCATAAAAACCTTCTTTCGCAAGAAAAACCGGATTAAACTCCGGTCTTTCATATAATCATTTTACTGTTTTGAATTCTTGTCTATTGCTTCCCAGAGTCCCTGCAAATACATAGCTCCGAGCGCTCTGTCATAAAGACCGTATCCGGGCATTGCTTTTTCACCCCAGATCATTCTTCCGTGATCGGGTCTGATAATACCGTCAAATCCGATATCGTAAAGAGCTTTCATTATCGCGTACATATCGAAATCACCGTCACTCGAAAGATGGGCAGCTTCCTCAAAATTCGTTGGTGTGATAAATTTAAGATTTCTTACATGTGCGAAATGGATTCTGCCTTTCAAGGCATGTATCGTATCAACTATATCGTTATTAAGGCTCGTACCGTATGAACCCGTGCAAAACGTAATTCCGTTATGTACATTGTCTACTGCATTAAGCATTTTTAACATCTGGTCTTTGTTGGTGATAATTCTTGAAAGACCGAATACACTCCATGCAGGATCGTCGGGATGAATCGCCATATTGATATCATACTTGTCACACACAGGCATAATTGCTTTTAAGAAATATACAAGGTTGTCGAAAAGCTTATCGGCATCAACATCTTTGTAAAGTTCAAAGAGCTCTTTGACCTGTGCCATTCTCTCCGGTTCCCAGCCGGGAAGAACAAATCCGTTGCAGTCACCTTTAAGTGAATTAAACATGTCGTCCGGATTTATCTTGTCAACGGCATCCTGTGTATATGCCATAACCGTCGAACCGTCTTCTCTTAGTCTGGCAAGTTCCGTTCTTGTCCAATCGAACACCGGCATGAAGTTGTAGCATACGGTATGTATGTCTTCTTCTCCGAGATATGTAAGCGTCTTTATATAGTTATCGATATATTTATCTCTGTCTGAAGCACCTACTTTAATCGCATCGCAGACATTTACGCTTTCGATTCCCATAATCTTGAGTCCGCTGTCTTCGACTTCTTTTTTCAGTGCGTGAATTTCATCTTTATTCCATTCTTCTCCGGGAACCGTATCATAAAGAGTGGTTATTACACCCTTAACGCCCGGAATCTGTCTGATTTGGGACAATGTTACGCTGTCGAACTTTGAACCAAACCATCTTAAAGTCATATTCATTGTATATTATCTCTTTCTCATTTTAGGTATTTGTCTTTTTTGCACTAAGTTTTATCTTATAACAAATTCTCCCAAAAATCAATTTTTCAAAGAGCCGCAAATAAGTGGTTTAAAAAGAATTTTTTCGTGCAAAAGGGGGCATTCGCCCCCTTTTGCAAAAGAGTGAAAAAGTAATGATTATCTGTTGTTGATTTCGTTGTATAAATCTACAAGCTGTTTAGCATTGGCATCATCACAAGCCTTAAGGTAGTTATCCCATTCAGCATCAATATCTTTCTTGCCTGTTACGAAGTTAAGTGTCCATGTATTGATTGTATCTACCAAAGGAGTCTTCCAAAGGTTGATCTGCTCGTTCTCATCTGCTGTGGAAGCAAGAGCGGGATTAAGAGGTCTGATGTCTCTGTACTCGGAAATTCTTCTGGAGAAATCCTGAAGAGCGGGTGTTAAGTGGTCATCTCTCTGAGCTACTCTGTGTCCGTAGAAGAAGTTACCGCCTGCAAAACCGTATTCAAGTCTCATATCCTTGTTGTCATTTTCATCATCGGGTGTAGGATCTGCATAACCAAGTCCTGAGCAGTACCATCCGTCAGCAAGAACCTTCTGTCCGTCTACTACGTTGTATGTCTCGCCTTCGATACCCCATTTTGTAAGATCGTAAGCTTCATCAGAGTAGAATAACCAGTCAACGAAACGAAGCATCTTAATGAAATCTTCTTCTCCGAGTTCATCATATGCCCTCTTGGAGATCATAACACCGTTTTCAAGTCTGGAGTTTTCTGCCATGTAGTTGTTAAGTCCCTTGGGTGTTACCATAAGGTATGTCTCGTATGTCTTGCCTTCTGAACCCATACCTGTCTGAAGTCCGGATTCGAATGCTGCAACCTGACCACGGTTAACAGAAATAATAGCTGTTTCGCCACGGTAGAACTTGTTTGTAGCTACTGAATCATCCTGAGTGAATGTTTCGGGATCAAGGATTCCGCCTGCTACGAATTTGTTGGCTGTCTTAACGAATTCCTTGTAATCGTCGGTTGTTGAAGAAAGATACCATTCTCCCTTGCTCTGATCGTACTGGATACAATCAGCTACTGCCCAACCTGAAGCTACGTTGTAAGAGAAGCCCATAATCTTAAGAAGGTTACCGCCGTTACCCTGTCCGGATTCCTGTCCGCACCAGAGGTCTGACCAGATGTAATCTGATTCTTTGCACATTCCTTCGCTTACCATGTAAGCTTTAACCTTTACAAGTGCATCATATAAATCATCATATGTCATATCTTTTTCAAGAGCTTCGATATCAACACCTGCTCCTTCGAAGAGATCCTTTCTTACCATGAAGAAGTAATCCTGGTTAGGTGATTCATGCATACCGGGAAGTCTGTAGTAGTTTCCGTCGTTACGTGTAATTGTAGCGAGATCTGCTTCCATGTCGTAATCTTCAACGAATTTTGTGAAGTTAGGCATAAACTGCGTCCATTTTGATACGGGAACGATAGCGCCGCCGTCTACGAATCTGGACTCATCGTATGTTTTGGGAATAATGTAGGGAGCATCACCTGCATTGATACTTAATGCAATCTTGTCATTGTAGTCACCTGAATCGATGCTTGTAAGATCAAGAGTAACATTTGTTCTCTCTGTAATCTTTGCAAAGATACCGTCAGTTACCCACTTGTCTGTCATGGGATACCATGATGCGTCTGAGAAAGACATCGAATATGTCACAGGTTCGTCTGAGTAGAAGTGATCACCGAATGTGTAGCCGAGATCTTCAACTGGTTCTGCATCGGTACTTCCGTCATCAGTAGTCGTCGCGTTATTGTCAATAGCGTTCTGACTGGGTGCAGGTTCGATATTGGAACCGTTACCGTTCGTACATGCTGCAAGTGAAGCAACCATACTTACTGTAAGCATTGTACTTAAGAGCTTCTTTTTCATTTTGTTTCCTCCTTTTTTTACATGGATTACTCTCCCCCACGAAGCAATAATCCGTTTAAGTAACTCTATTAAATTTATCCCTTGACTCCGCCAAGCATCATTCCCTGAACGAAATACTTTTGGATGAAGGGGTAAACACATATGATAGGAACAGCCATCAAAACCATTGAACAGGATTTGATGTTTGCGGCGATCTGCATGTTTTCCTGAGAAGCCGCACCGGGATCGGCACTTGTTGCCGCTCCGATAATAATCTGACGAAGATGGTATGCTACAGGCCATTTGCTTCTGTCTTCCAAATAAAGGAAAGCGTTGAACCAGTTGCTCCAGTAACCGGCCATGTAGAAAAGAACCATCGTGGCCATAATCGGTTTTGAAATCGGAAGCACTATTCTGAAGAACACTCCGTATTTCGAAAGACCGTCTATCTCTCCCGCTTCCTCGAGTTCATGAGGAAGACTTGCGAAGAACGATTTCATTAATAAAACGTAGTATGTACCGATAAGTCCGGGAAGAATGAATGAGAAAACGGTATTTCTCAATCCCAGGGATGTCATCAAAATGTAGTTGGGGATCATTCCGCCGCCGAAATACATCGTAAAGATGATGAAGGGTACGAAAAATTTGTTTAATCTCAAATTCGGTTTTGATAAAGGATATGCAAGCATTGCGGAAAAAAGTACTGAAAAAAATGTTCCGATAACCGCATATAATACAGTGTTTTTGTAATATCCGAGGAAATCGCCCTTGGTTAAAACCGATTTATAAGTTGTAAAATTAAATCCCACAGGGAAAATTGTTACCTGGCCTTTAATGATTGCCGCTTCCGACGAGAACGACTGTGCTACCAGATAAAGGAACGGGTAAAGCGTCGTCACACAGATGAACAGCATTATTATTACGTTGAATACCTGGAACACTCTGAACTGCCAGGATTCTTTAACTTTTACGCCCTGTTTGAATTTCTTTTCTTTTCCGTGATCCAATTTAAGTTTCTCTTCTGCCATTTTCTTTCTCCTTACCAAAGTGATTCGCCGGCAACCTTTTTGGATGCAAAGTTTGCTACGGTCAAAAGAATCAGGTTGAGCAATCCTTCGAACAAACCTACTGCGGTAGCGTAACTGTAGTTACCTGAGTACACACCCATTCGATAAACGTAAGTTGATACGATATCGGATGTTTCGTAAGTCATCGGATTGTAGAGAAGGAATACTTTTTCAAATGCTGCACCGGAACCTACCATTCCGCCGATATCAAGTATCAGAAGTGTTGTGATTGTAGGAAGGATGCAGGGGATTGTTACATGCAATACCTGCTGGAAATGTGTCGCACCGTCTACCTTGGCAGCTTCGTAAAGCTCAGGGTTAATACCTGCTATCGCTGCGAGGTAGAGGATACTTCCCCATCCGAGACCCTGCCATATTCCGCTGGCTACGAATATGGTAGGGAACCACTCGGGCAAGGCGATGAATTCTATGGCCTGCTGTCCTATCGAAGTTAAGAATGTGTTGATGGGACCGCTTGTGGATAAAAGCTCCTTAATCATACCTGCTACAATAACCATGGAGATGAAGTGAGGAAGGTAAGATACAGTCTGCACGAACTTTTTCCAGGGGAGCCACTTTATTTCGTTTAATAGGAGTGCGAAAATCAATGTAAGAGGGAATCTGACTACAAGATACGCAAAGTTAAGTATCAGTGTATTGCCAAACGCTCTTCTGAATGCCGGGTCTCCGAGGAACTGTTTGAAGTATTTGAATCCGGACCATTGAGAACCGAATATGTTTCCGCCCGCCGAGTATTTTCTGAAAGCGATGATGTTTCCGAACATCGGAACATATCTGAATACTATGTAGTAAGCAATGGGGATGATAAAGAATGTGTAGATAATCCAGTTCTTGGCAAGATGCTTGCCCATCCCTTTCATCCATGATGAAAATGAACCGTTCTTTTTCTTTTCGTTTTCATTTTCATTTTGACTCTCGTTCTCGAGCGAATTTGTTGTTTTTACAGAAGCTTCTTCGCTTGACATTTTGACCTCCGTGAACATGAAGTTTTTTTGTATTTTTGTCCTCTAATATTCTTGTATACAAGTATATTATGCCATTTTTTTGTACATTTCTATTAGCAGAATCCACACATCTATATTTATTTTTAGTGCATAATGCACAATTTTCCGTTTATGTAAACCGTTTGTCCATCAACAAAAAAAAATCGCCCCGAAGGACGATTT
>DFEM01000158.1 GCA_002369155.1 Lachnospiraceae bacterium UBA3802
AGGGTTCGAGCCCCTGATCGCGCATTAAGTATCAATTTTGTGGACGTAGGAGCCATGGGGTTGGTGCTTATTTTTTTATACGGAGGGTTATTATGAACAGAAGAGAAAAAGCAATGAATTATTTCAAAGAGGGATATAACTGCGCTCAGGCCGTTGTTCTCGCTTATTCGGATTTGCTTGAAATGGACGAATCAACTCTTGCGAAACTATCTTCATCTTTCGGAGGCGGATTCGGCAGAATGAGGGAAATATGCGGAAGCGTAAGCGGTATGGGAATGGTTCTCGGTCTTCTCTACGGTTATGACGATTCTTCTTCAAAAGAAGAAAAGGCCGCACACTATGAAAGAATTCAGGAAGTGGCACGTGCCTTTGAAGAAAAGAACGGTTCGATAGTCTGCAGAGAGCTTCTCTCACTTTCGCAAAAACACGATTCCCCGACACCTGAAGCAAGAACCGAGAGTTATTACAAAAAACGTCCTTGCGTCGAGCTTGTGGGAGATTCAGCCGAGATACTTGAAGAATACATTTCAAAACATCCGTACAAATAAAAAAGCATCCTTCGGGATGCTTTTTATTTTAAAATACAAACTGGAATACACAAAACGCTGCATAAAGTATTAATAGTGTTACGCCCTGCCATCTGTAAAGTTTTCCTTTTACGAGTGCGGGTAATGTAAGGAAAAGCATTACGAAAATCATTAAAGGAATATCCACTACCAAAGATGAATTAAGGCCTGTATTCAAAAATACTTTTTCGCTCGGAACCTGAAAAGGTTTAATCGTAATTGCAAGACCGCTTACCAAAACGAGATTGAAAAGATTGGCGCCGATGATATTTCCAAGTGAGAGCGAACCGTGTCCTTTGATAAGTGAAGTTATTGCGGTTACAAGTTCGGGAAGCGATGTACCGAGTGCAACCACCGTAAGAGCGATAACGGAATCGGGAACACCGATTTTCTTTGCAATAATTGTTCCGTTGTCTACAAGAAGCGTTGCGCCAAACGCAATTATGGCTGCTCCGAACACAAGAAGAATAATTGCGGTAATAACAGGCATGCTTTCTTTTTCTTCTTTATCGCCGTCTTCTTCCTTTGGTGCTCCTTTTTTGTTTCTTTTAAGTGCAGTAGCCACGGTCAAAGACATATATACGACAAACATAAGCAGGAGAACAATTCCCGTCACTCTGCTGAAGTTGCCGGTAACATAAGCCGTGAATGTATAAAGTCCTGCTGCCGAGAAGAAGAATGCAACAGGAACTATAAGTGATTTTCTGTCTGCTTTTGCAGGCTTTACCGCAAGGGTAATCGCCGCTATCAGCGAAACATTGCATATGATGGAACCGATCGCATTTCCGTAAGACATGGCTCCGTTTCCTTTTGCTGCCGCCTGTGCGGATACCATAACCTCGGGAAGCGTTGTACCGATTGAAACTACAGTCGCACCGATGAGAATCTCAGGTACCTTAAACTTTTCCGCTATTGCACTCGCGCCGTCTACAAACCAGTCTCCTCCTTTTATAAGAAGAAATAATCCTACCGCAAACAAAGCAAGCGCCGGAAGAAGTGCAGTTATTTCAAACTTGGCATTTACTATAAAACATGCAAGTCCGAAAACAAAAAGCACAATGACAAAAATCACCTTTTTGTTTTTCATTTTTTAACCTTCTTTATAATTATTCAACTCTGAACAAAGATATCTCTTTCTTAAGTTCATCCATATTTTCATTAAGCAAATCGGATACCTTATCAAGATGTTCAATGTTTTCGAGAAGTTTGTCAAATATATCACTCATGTTCTCGGCGCTTTCACTGTTCTCTTCGATAAGTGCCGTGATATTCTGAATCGATGCCGCAGTTTCTCTTGAATCTCCGGTGACTTTATCTGTAGTTATTATGATCTTGCGAAGTTCTTTTACAAGCTCTTCCATCTGAGTGCTCATCTGAGCGAATATTTCAATAATATCCTCTACCATTGCAGTCTGCGCTGCCACGGTTTCTTCAGCAATCCTTGCACTCTTGACCGTATCGGCTGTCTGAAGGGAAATGGAGTCGACTTTGTTTCTGATTTCTCCGACCGCCTCTGCGGAGTTATCTGCAAGTTTACGGATTTCTTCAGCCACTACCGAGAATCCTCTTCCGCTCTCGCCGGCTCTTGCCGCTTCGATATATGCATTCAAAGAGAGCAGATTGGTCTGATCCGATATTTCATTAATTGTGTCCGCAAATTCGGAAATAATATCGGTCTCGGATTTTAAAGCCAAAACATCGCTTGAAACATTCGATACGATTTCATCGGTTTCTTTTGCTTTTTCGCCGAGAGTAATGACATTTTGTCTGGCGTTTTCGATTAGTTTATGCGTCTTTGCGACAAATCTTTCGACCTCTGTGATTACATCCCCGACATTGGTCATGCCGAGTTCAAGGTTGGAAGTTTTTTCAACGCAGACCTGAATGTATTTGCTCTGCTCTTCCATGCCCTTTCTCATATTGGCAATCGAGCCCTGTATCGTATCCGAATACTCGATTATGGTATCAGAAGTATTCTTTACTTCATCGCTTGTTTCGTCAAGTACGCCATATGCCCCGTTAACCTTGTCTACAAGTTTTCTGGTATTGGAAATCATATGGTTGGTGCAATCCGCAAGCTGTGAAAATTCATCATTTCCGAAAGCCCTGACTTTAACCGTCAAATCTCCGCCCGATACATCGGTTAACTTGCCGGTAATCTGAGCCATGTTTTTCTGGATACTGCTTATAACTCCGATTCCGATAACAATCACAAGAATCATGGAAATCAAAACCATGATTGTCGTAAAGGTTCTGATGGATGACACCTGACCCGTAATAGCCTTACTTGGTATAAGCGCGCAGACGGTAAATGTCGAATCCTCATTTTTCGAATACATGCATAAGTATTTTTGTCCGTTAAAACGAACATCAACAGAACCGTTCATTTCTTCGCTTTGACTTATCGACTCATAAAAATCGCTTCCGGCAAATACTTTTCCTTCTTCCGGCAATACCGAAGTCGCGCCTTCGGGAAGATTTTCGTATACAACTTCATTGCCGTTTTCCGTAACAACACCGATTATGGAATTGTCGGCAAGTTCGATATCTTCAAGCAAAGAAGAAAATCCTTCGATTCCTTCATCTATAACGACTATGTATTGTTTGTTTAAAGACTGAACCTGATACGATCTTAATGTCTCATAACTTTTAAGCGAAAGCTTTGAATCGATGACCTCGTGTCTGTCAATCCAGCTTTTAAGTTTCTTTTTGCCCTGCATTTCAGCGCTTTCCATATACTCAGCCATGAATCCGTCAATAGAACCCTTTCCGGAATCAAAATGCTGCGTCGTCATTACCAGATAGCCGCTGTTTGGAATTATATGAATATTGTAAATAAGGTCATTGCTTTTTTTCGAAGAAGTGATTTCGGATGTAACCTTCTTCTTTATGGCAGCGGCTTCATCGCTTTCGTACGAGCCGAAATAATATCCGTTAATCTCCGAATCCAGGGCAAGAGTATTCGCCGTGGTTTCGATAAAAGTATCGCCGAGTTCGACATATTCGTTAACCATCGAAAGAGTTTCCTCGATGGATGTTTTATAACTGTTGGTAATCCCCTTCACAGCTCTGCTGTAAGAAGACACTCCTATAATCACCATAAAAAAAATGGGAATAGCCAGATTGAAAGCTAATTTCATCCCCAATTTGATTTTAGGTTTTCCGTTATTGTTTTTTGCGCCCATTTTATTACCCCGCTTAACAAGTGATTTTCGTATCGATTAACCTATCACCGCAAGTGTATCCCCGTACAATGATTATAAGGGATTTCGCCTTTTTATTCAATATTACTTATTTGGCAAAAAATGTTTTATATATGTAAAAACTGTGATATTATTTAAAAGACGTAAACAACTGACAGGGGGAACAAATATGGCTTTATACGAATCAGGAGAAATGTACCTCGAAACCATTCTCGTTTTATACAAAAGAGGATTGGAGAGAGTTCGTGCAATAGATATTGTCAAGGAAATGAATTTTTCCAAGCCAAGCGTAAGTATCGCACTTTCGAATCTTAAAAAAGAAGGCTATGTAACAGTCGATGCAAACGGAACCGTCGAACTTACCGACAGCGGCTCAAAGGTTGCAAAGAAAATCTACGAACGCCACGTCATCTTAAGCCAGCTGCTCACAGATATAGGCGTTCCGGAAAAAATCGCTTCCGAAGATGCATGCAAGATAGAGCACGTTATCTCTGATGAAACATTTAAGGTACTCAAAAAACATTACAAGAACAGAAATTCTAATTAATTCAAATAAAAGCACCCAACGGGTGCTTTTATTATTCACCAAGCGCCTTTGGAGCCTTGATTTATCTTACCTTTCAGGAAATGGTATTACATTCTTAGGTTCATTTTTATACGCATTCCATATTGTTAATTTCTGCTGCATATCCATCCAACTCTCAACCGATGTATTGGTGGCTTTGCTTATTCTGATGGCCATATCGGGGCTTAATGCCGATTTTTCATTTATGAATTCAGACAATGCTTTTCTGCTTACACCCAGCATCCTTGCAGTTTCCGTAACAGATAAATTTAAAGGCTTCATCACATCTTCCCGAAAAACTGCTCCGGGATGTGTCGGTTTTCTTCTCATACTTATTCCTCAATGATAATCCAAATAATCCACCAAGTAGGCATCTTTGTCCTTAAAATAGAATATTACTCTCCAATTTCCGTTTACAGTTACAGACCACATTATTTGTTTGTCACCTTTAAGTTGATGCAATCTGTACCCCGGCAAATTCATATCCAGCGCAGATGTGCTTGAATCAAGCCTGTCCAGTATTCTGGCCAGTTTCGGAGCATGTTCAGGCAGTATTCCTTTTTTTGATCCCGTTTCAAAGAACTCTTTTAGTCCTTTGTGATTAAATGATCTTATCACAAGTGTAACCCGTAACGTTACGCGTGTCAACAAACAAATATGTGAATGACAGAATAAACGTTCTTTCTTGATTGGTATTCGATTGTTCTCAATAGCGGAAATATTAGATTCAGAACAAAATCTAATAAACAGAGGTATATCGCATAAATATATTACTAAAGATTTACTAATAATACAACATACAATATGAAATGCCTTTCGAGTATAATATTAAAGTCAAACGGCAGTTGGACGTAAAAATGAATCGGGTGTATCATAATTAAAAATACAAAAGGAAGCGAAATAATGATAAAACTTATAGTATCGGATATGGATGGTTGTCTGCTTGATCCAAACTCAAAATTTCCTCCGAATTTTATGGAAGCATACAACCTCATGAAAGAAAAAAATATAATATTCGCAATTGCCAGCGGAAGATCGATTGACGGATTGAATAAAGCATTCGGAAATCTTGCATCGGAAATGACATTTATATCCGATAACGGAGCAAGGATATATCATAAAGGCAATTTGTTATTTGAAGAAGGATTGGAGTTGGAGGATTACAAACCTTTTCTTGAAGAGATGCGAAGCCACGAAGGTCTTTTGCCAATAGCCTGCGGAAGAGAAAGAAAATGGATTGAGAACAATTCTTCGGTAACAGAACGAGCTAAAAATGAACTCTTAAAATTTTATCCCGGATGGCATGAATGTAATTTTGAAAACGTTCCCGAAAAGGTAATAAGATTCGCTCTTTTATACTTTGATGATATCGAAAAAAATATCTATCCGTATTTCGAGAAATACAATAATGAAAAAGTTCGCTTGCAGGTTACATCATACGAATGGATTGATGTATATTCCCGAAATGTCTCAAAGGGAAGCTCCGTCAAGGTAATACAGGATAAGTTCGGTATTCTGCCCTCTGAAACAATGGTATTCGGCGATTACTTAAACGATCTGACCATGGCCGATTATGCCGATTATTCTTTCGCCCCAAGCAATGCTCATCCCGAAGTAAAAGAAAGATTTACCGAAACAATACAATCAAATGCAGAATACGGAGTGACGAATAAAATTATAAGTTGTTTGATTTGAGCCTAAGGTTTGCGACCGAACGGGCAATCAATACTAATGAGGTCGCGGGTTCAATCAATTCACAACAACAAAAAGAAATGGATGCCAACAGACATCCATTTCTTTTTATCGGCGCGACGGGATTTGAACCCACGACCT
>DFEM01000022.1 GCA_002369155.1 Lachnospiraceae bacterium UBA3802
TGTACACATAGACTTCACCGTTTTCATAAGCGTTGCCACAACCTAACAAGGGTAAACCGAGTAAAGTTGCAAGTAAACCAAACAAAAACATTTTTTTCAATTCTTTTTCTTTTCCTCCTGAATAAAAATAGATTTCGATGAAAAAACATCAAAATCTAATATATCATAAAAATTTCTAATATCAAGAAAAATTTTAAATACCAATATAAATTTAAAAAGCGCCTGCCGTAACAGAGCAAACGCCTTAAAAAATACTATTTTTTTGTTTTTGCTTTCTTTCCCGCATTGGGAAGAAGATTGACCAATATTAAAAGAATAAGTACCGTTATAAAGATTACCGATGATAATGCATACATTTTAGGGTCGATACCTTTTCTGACCTGCGAATAGATCTTGGTGGATAATGTGTCAACGCCTGCGCCCTTTGTAAAGTGAGTAATGATGAAGTCATCTATACTCATTGTGAATGCCATTAACATTCCCGAGAACACACCGGGCAAAATATCGGGGAATACAACTTTAAAGAAAGCTTTGAAAGGAGATGCCCCAAGGTCCATGGCAGCTTCATATGCAGAAGGATTAAGCTGTTTTATACGCGGCAAAACGCTTAGTATCACATATGGGATATTAAACGTTATATGCGCAAGCAGTATTGTGGTAAAGCCGAATTTAATCTTAAAGAATATAAACAGAAGCATTAAGGAAATACCCGTAACTATCTCTGCATTAAGCATGGGGATATTGGTAATGCCCATCATTAATGTTCTTGTACTTTTCTTAAGACCTGTAATCGCTATCGCTGCGATTGTTCCTATAAATGTAGCAATAATAGATGAGAGAAGAGCAAGCATCAATGTAGTGATTAAAGCTTCCATTATGGAAGAATCCGATAAGAGTTTGGCATACCATTTAAAAGTAAAGCCTCCCCATTTGGATCGGGATTTTGATGCATTAAACGACAAAACTATAAGCACAGCCATGGGAGCGTATAAGAATATGAAGATGAGGGAGATGTAAATCTTTTTTAACACATTTGACATTACAATGCACTCCCTTCTCCGTCTTTATCGAAAATGGCGGTAATTATCATCGATATTACAATAAAGAGCATAAGGACTATCGAAAGTCCCGAGCCTAAATTCCAGTTCGAATTAAGAGTGAATTCCTGTTCGATTACATTACCGATTAAGAGGATTTTACTTCCTCCGAGCAAATCGGAAATAACGAATGTGGTAAGAGCGGGTACAAAAACCATAGTAATACCGGATATAATTCCGGGTACGCTTAAGGGCAGAGTAACTTTAAGGAAAGTCTGAATCTCGTTAGCACCGAGGTCTCTTGCTGCATTTAAAAGATTTTTGTCAATCTTGCAAAGAACATTGTAAATAGGCAATACCATAAAGGGTAAGAAGTTATATATCATACCGAATACGATAGCATAGGGAGTGTTTATAATTTTAAGTCCCGGAAGATGGATTGCACGAAGTATGGTATTGATAACACCTTCGTTTTCAAGCAGTGTCTGCCATGCGAGAGTTCTTAAAAGGAAATTCATCCACATGGGCAATACGAAAATAAGTATCATTAATCTGTTATTGCCCGAATTCATGCTTGATAAAATCATTGCAAGCGGATATGAGAGCAAAAGACAGATTATTGTACTGATCAAAGATAAAAGCAATGCAATCAAAAGTGATTTGAAATGCACGGGAAGCGAAATCGACAAGATATTCGATATCGTAAATTTTCCGCTTTTATCCGTAAGTCCGAAATAAAAGACCATTAATAAAGGAATTATTACAAATGCCATCGACCATAAAGCATAGGGCAGCGACAGCCATTTGACGAATTTATTCTTCAATTTGTACTGCCTCCTCATCTTCACTGGCGGGTTTGTTCATAATCTGAATGTTGAAAGGATCTACCTTGATTCCGACTTTTTCTCCGACGGGATACATTCTTGTTGAATGAACGAGCCACTCAAAACCGTTTGCCATTACTTCCATTTCGTAATGAACACCCTTGAATATAATATGCGTTACTTCACCTGAAATAGTTCCTTCTTCGGGTTTGACAAGTTCAACGTCTTCAGGTCTTATTACTACATCGACATGTACGTTTTCGCCGAATCCTTTATCCACGCAGGCAAATTTAACTCCGAGAATTTCAACAAGTTCATCACGTACCATGATTGAGTCGATAATGTTGGAATCACCGATAAAGTCGGCAACGAATGCGTTTTCGGGCTCATTGTAAATCATTTCGGGTGTACCGATCTGCTGGATGTAACCCTGGTTCATAACGACGATTGTATCGGACATTGTAAGGGCTTCTTCCTGATCGTGAGTTACATATATAAATGTAATTCCAAGTTCGTTTTTAAGTCTGATAAGTTCGTACTGCATGTCCTGACGAAGCTTTAAGTCCAAAGCACCGAGAGGTTCGTCAAGAAGAAGAACCTTGGGCTCGTTTACAATTGCACGTGCAATTGCGATACGCTGCTGCTGGCCGCCTGATAAAGAATCTGGCATTCTGTTTTCATAACCCTCAAGGTTAACAAGTTTCAGGGCGTATTTAATCTTATCGTCAATATATGATTTGGATTTGTTCTTAATTTTCAAACCGAAAGCTATATTTTCGGCTATGTTCATATGTGTAAAGAGAGCATACTTTTGGAATACGGTATTAAGCTGCCTTTTATATGCGGGAAGCTTGGTAATATCCTTACCGTCAAAAACAACACGGCCGGTATCGGGAGTTTCGAATCCGCCGATAATACGAAGAGTGGTGGTTTTGCCGCATCCTGAGGGACCGAGCAAAGTAACAAATTCGTTTTCACGAATATAAAGGTTCATTTCGTCAAGAACCAGGTGATTGTCATAGGATTTCGAAATGTTTTCGAGAGTAATCAGTTTGTTGCTCATTTTTTCATCACTTTCAAAAAAATATATTTTTGTTATATCGCTTTTATAGTGGTCTTTTAAATATGTATGTCAAGATGTTGTATATCAGCGAAACGGAACGATTTTTCTTGCGAAAAACATTTTATATTTTATACGATTTGTGCTATTATGTAAATCAAATTCATTAAAAGAAACGATATATTTTTAAAAAATCTGTCGCTTTTTTGTCTGTTTATAAAATATTAAAACAAGCATTTATGATTCGGGGGATTTGTAAATGAGATTTAACAAATATGTAGCTTATGTTTCAAGTTATACAAAAAGAACAAAGAACGGCATTACGATATATGACGTTGATATGGAAAAGGGTACGTTCAATTACAGAAATTCTCTTGAAATATCCAACTCTTCATATCTTACATGTTCGCATAACGATCAGTTTCTGTATTCCATTACCGATATGGGCGTTAAAAGCTACGAAATAGACGAAAACGGAGATTTGGATGAAATCAATTTTGCGTCCATAAACGGTATGAGAGGATGCTACCTTTCAACTGATTACACGGACAGATATTTGTTTGTAGCCGGATACCATGACGGCAAGATTACTGTTTTGAGAGTCGGGGAAGACGGAGCAGTCGGTGAAATTACCGATGAAATATATGTTCAGGGTATGGGTGAAGTTTCAGACAGATCCTATGTTCCTCATGTAAGCTGCGTTAAGATGTCAAGAGACAATAAATTCCTTCTTGCATCAGATACGGGCATGGATCATGTAAACGTATATGCTCTTAATTACGAGACCGGCAGATTAAAACCTGTGGATATTATAAGATCCGATGTGAATTCCGGCCCGAGACACATGATTTTCTCCGTTGACAACAAATATGTTTATGTATTAAACGAGATGCAAAATTCCATCGATGTCTTTACTTATAAGGCTCTTGATTCGGGATACCCCGAGTTTGAAAAGATTCAAAGCATTCAGACTGTTGATAATTATCATGCATCAAGATCTGTTTCAAGAGCTCTTAAATTCAGCGAAGACAGAAATTATATCATTACATCGAGTGCGGGAGACAATTCCGTAGAGATATTCAAAAGAGATGAGGCTAGCGGCATGCTCACAAAGATTTTATGGCTTCCGATAAGCGGAATATATCCCAAGGATGCGGCTCTTTTCCCGGATCTTAAGCATCTGGTATCTCTTAACCACGAATCAAGTACTCTTACTTTCTTTAATGTGGATTTGGAAAAAGGTCTTCTTTCAATGTGTGCGAAAGAAGTAAAGATCGATTATCCCAACTGTGTAATTTTCCACGGAATAAGATAAACTTAAGAAAGAACAGGTTTTATTGTTTTGAGAAATATTAAGAAATTTGTATTCGGAAATAAAATAAAGTTCGTTTTGGCTACGCTTTTGGTTCTTTATTTATTGTTTTTCACGAATCTTCCAATAGGTTTTTACAATATTTTATATGCAAGCAACATATCAGGCGTTGATGATAACGGAAATTTCCTTTATAAGCATCAGTTAAACGAAGATGAAATATCGATCGACAATGATTATTCGCTTAACTCAAATTATGAACCCGTCGATTTTGAAACTTCAATATATAAAAATATTTCAACATTCGATCTTGATGACTGGAAATTCATTCTGGTTAACAAAGAAAATCCTCTTAAGGAAGATATTGAATGTGATTTGATCGGACTAAACGGGTTTGATGTCGATGTCAGAATCTACGACAAGCTTACGGAAATGTTTGATGCGGCAAAAGAAGACGGTATCAATCTTTGTATGGCTTCCGGCTACAGGAATTACAATACGCAAAAATATCTTTACGAGAAGAAGATTAATTATTACAAGAGACTCGGATATTCGACAGACGAAGCGACTCAGATTGCTTCCATGAAAGTGACACCGCCTTTGACCAGCGAACATGAGACCGGACTTGCAGTTGATATTTTAAGCTATGAATACAACACAATGGATTCCGACTTCGGCTTAAGCGATGCAGGTAAATGGCTTAAGGAACATTCGTATGAATACGGCTTTATATTAAGATATCCGCAGGGCAAAGAAGACATAACAATGATTCAGTATGAACCCTGGCATTTCAGATACGTCGGAGATGAAGCGGCTGAATTCATATATGTAAACGACCTTACTTTTGAGGAATTTTACGATATGGTATCGGAATATAACGGCGTTGACAACGAAGAACAATAATTTTTCAAATGGATTATAAAATGAGCGAAAGATTTACAATATTAAAAAAAGAAGGATCTGCAAAAAGAGGGCGTTTTGAGACGGTGCACGGCACTATTGAAACGCCCGTCTTTATGAATGTCGGTACCGTAGCAGCCATTAAAGGAGCCGTTTCCACGGAAGATTTGGAAAGAATCGGCACACAGGTTGAATTATCAAATACTTATCATCTTCATGTAAGACCGGGTGATGACAAGATTAAAGCACTCGGCGGACTTCATAAATTCATGTCATGGAACAAACCCATCCTTACGGATTCAGGCGGGTTTCAGGTATTTTCCCTCGCATCTTTGCGTAAAATAAAAGAAGAAGGCGTTACATTTGCTTCTCATATAGACGGTCGTAAAATTTTCATGGGCCCGGAAGAAAGCATGAGAATTCAGTCAAACCTGGCCTCAACCATAGCGATGGCTTTCGATGAATGTCCCAATTCCAAAGCGGAAAGAAAATATGTCGAAGAATCGGTGGCCAGGACTACCAGATGGCTTGAAAGATGCAAAAAAGAAATGGCAAGACTTAATTCTCTTGAGGATACTATCAATAAAGATCAGCTGCTTTTCGGTATCAATCAGGGCGCAATTTTCCCTGATATTCGAATCGAACATGCAAAGATTATTTCCGAGATGGATCTGCCCGGATATGCGATAGGCGGACTTGCGGTCGGAGAGACTCACGAAGAAATGTACGAAATAATCGAAAAGACCGTTCCTTACCTTCCTTCGAACAAGCCTGTATATCTCATGGGTGTCGGAACTCCTGCGAATATTCTTGAAGCAGTGGAGCGGGGAGTGGATTTCTTTGACTGCGTATATCCTTCGAGAAATGCAAGACATGCGCATCTTTATACGAATTTCGGCAAGATCAATCTTATGAATGCCAAATACGAACTTGACGATTCTCCGATTGAAGAGGGATGCAAATGTCCGACGTGCCAAAGATATTCGAGAGCTTATTTAAGACATCTTCTTAAAGCCAAGGAAATGCTCGGCATGCGTCTTTGCGTATTGCACAATCTGTATTTTTACAATAATCTGATGAGTGAGATAAGGGATGCTTTGGACAAAGGATGTTTCAAAGAATATAAAGAAAGAAAAATTTCCCGAATGAACTCTTCGGATTCTTAAATAATACTTGTATTCTTTTTAAAAATCACTTATTGTATTAGTTGTTAATTGATAAGGAGGCTTATTTTATGTTTAATTTATTGCTTGATGCGCCCGCAAACACTGCCGGAGGCGGATTTATGGGAAGCCTTGGTATTTGGGGCACTATCGGATATATTGTAATTTTCGGTATTTTCATTTATTTTGTAATTGTAAGACCGCAGAGAAAAGAAGCAAAGAAGACGCAGGCCATGCTTTCAAGTATGGAAGTCGGCGATTCTGTAGTTACCACGAGCGGTTTTTACGGAGTAATCATCGATATTACAGAAGAAGATGTTATAGTGGAATTCGGAAGCAACAAGAACTGCAGAATTCCCATGAA
>DFEM01000015.1 GCA_002369155.1 Lachnospiraceae bacterium UBA3802
GACCTGCGATCATACGAAGAGTTGTAGATTTACCACAACCTGAAGGTCCTACGAAAATTACGAATTCCTGATCTGCGATTTCAAGGTTGAAATCTTTTACAGCTTCAAATCCGTTAGGATAAACTTTGCAGATATTCTTTAAGGATAATCCTGCCATTTAAATTTTCCTCCTACATTATAATCTTGGATAATCTAATCGGAATTAATCCGTCATTTAGTATTGTATAGGCAAAGGGGGTAAAATACCATACCACATTTACACAAACTTTTCGGTAATCCTTGTCAAATTTGTCATTTTAAAGCAAAAAACGGGGTTAATTTGTATATTTTTCTTTTTTTATTTTGTGCATACTTTTCACATGCATGTTTTTTGCTTGAAAAAAGGCTATTTATTCTTGTTTTTGAAGTCTCCGTATACCGAATGATATTTGGTTGTCAGAGAATTGTAAAGATCAAGTACTTCTTTGGTTTCTTTCTCGACAATCTGCGTGATTTCGTCATACGAATCCATGTAACACTCAGTCACCTGTCTGTGAAGTTTTCCGTCTTTGACATCCTGTTTGAGAGTTTTGATTATTTCTTCTTTGGTAAGTTTTTTTCTGTATGCTCTCTCGCTGGTTAAAGCGGTCACCACATCGGCCACCTGCAAAATGCACTGTTCCCTGCTTAAACTGCTTGCTGTAAGGCCCTTCGGATATCCCGAGCCGTCAAGTCTCTCATGGTGTGCCGTTGCAATTGCCACGATTTCGGAATCCATTCTGTTTAAAAGAATCTTTTCTTCCCTGCTTACATGAGTCCTTGTAAGAGCTGTCTCTTCCTGTGTGAGTTTTCTGGGAGCCTCGATGATTTTTGCCGGAATGGAAAGCATTCCGATATCGTGAATCAAAGATGCATAATAAAGTTTTTCTTCGTTTTCCGGAGCAAGATTCAACTTCCTTGCAAGCTGCTTTGAAACGCATACGCAGCTTACCGCATCCATAAGGGCTATTTCGCTTCTGAATCCTATACACATCATGATTGTCTGAATGAATTTCTTTTTGTCTTCATTTGTGAAAATCATGTATTCAAGAATATCGTCAAGTTCCTTCTGATAGGATTCATCCGCAAGATGAGAAAATACATCGAATCTTGCAACCGCAAGATCAAGGAGATCCAAAGCTTCCTTGGAATAAAAAGTTCCTTCCTGGCGTCTGAACATTTTATGATCGAATCCTTCGCCGAGCGCAAGATGATAAACCTCTGCGGCTTCCGCGAGGGAAAGTATCTCTGTTTCTTTTGCATATTGGAAATCTTCCCCGGGAATCTTGGTACAGGGAACGCGATGATAAAGAACCATCCTCGACATTTCCTCCAGGGGTGTGATGTTTTTTAAAAATAAAAATCCGTATGTGGAATGGGGCATCGGCTCTTTGAATTCGTAATTGAGTCTGTCGCCCATTCTGTCAGTTTTGTAAGCTCCGATGTCATGAAGAGTGGCAAGCATAAGAAAATCAGCTATTTCATACTGTTCGTATCCGCCCTTGCATTCAAGCATTTTGCAAAAAAGATACCCGGCCCTGGAACCGTGATCCATAGGCCTCCTGTCATGAAGTTTAAGAGTATCTCTTATAAGTAAAAAAATGTTTTTGCTGCTGATATACTCCACTCTGTTCCCCCTTTATTGTTTAAAGTCCCATCTCATCGGTGTGATTCGCATGCCCGAATCGACATACTCTTCCCTGGTGTCTTTAAAACCTATCGCATGATAAAAATTCACTCCGTAAGGAGATGCATTTACCGTTGCATAATTTTCCCCGTTTTCAAGCATATACTCCGAGGCGGCGTATACAAGGTCGCGGCCTATTCCCTTTCGCATGTGTTTTTCATCCACAAACAAAAGCGAAATATGTCTTTTGGCTCTGACGGAAATCATTCCGACGATTTCGCCGTCGAGTTCCGCAACCCACAGCCTGTATTCACCTATCAAAAACATTTTATATATACCGTTGTCGGAGATAAAATCGTAAAACTCTTTTACTCCGGCATCGGTATAATCATCAGCGACAAATTTTTTGAAGCTTCGCCAGGCCAAAGCCATGGCGTCCTCCCATTCATCTTTTGTCGCACTTCTTACAACGTATCGACCGTCCACTGTTTTTCACCTAACAAATCAATGCTCCCGAAGGCATTTCTTTTTCGGGTGAAACCAATGCAAGATTTCCCTCTTCGTCTTCGGCGCAAAGCAACATTCCTTCAGATACCACTCCTGCGAGAGTTGCAGGCTTTAAGTTAAGAAGAACCATTACTTTCTTGCCTACCATCTCTTCAGGCTTGTAATACTGCTTGATACCCGATACAATCTGTCTTGTCATGTTGCCTATTTTAACCTGTGAGCAAAGAAGTTTCTTTGACTTGGGAACTTCCTCACATTTTACGATTTCGCCGACTACAAACTGAAGCTTTGCAAAATCATCATAGGTAATTTCATCTTTAACCTTGACTTCGATTGCCTTTTCTTCTTTCTGTTCTTCCTCGGTTACTCCTGCCTCTGCCTTTTGAATTGCAGCTATTCTTGCAGCTTCTGCATAAACATCATTGATGTCAAGACGTGCAAAGAGAATCTCGGGTTTTTCGGTAACCTTTGTTCCGTTTTCATATAAACCGAATTCGGAAAGCTTGTCATAATCTCTGAGTGTGGTTCCAAGCTGGGCAACAATCTTTTCGCTTGTTGCGGGAAGGAAAGGCCAAAGAAGGCTGGCACCGATTGTAATGCTTTCTGTAAGGTTGTAAAGAACGGTGGCAAGTCTGTCTTTCTTTGCTTCATCCTTTGCAAGAACCCAGGGTTCTGTCTCATCAATATATTTGTTGCATCTTTTAAAGAGAGTAAATATTTCGGTGATTGCATCTGCTGCCCGAAGTTCACTCATCTTGTCGCAGACTTTTGCATAAGTTTCCGTAACAACTTTCTTTAAGTCGGCATCAACATCGCCTTCGGCTTTTTTGTCTTCAACGATTCCGCCAAAATACTTGTTGCTCATGGAGATGGT
>DFEM01000023.1 GCA_002369155.1 Lachnospiraceae bacterium UBA3802
CTACAAGATGAAGTTGATGAGCGAATTATAATTATAATATTGAAGAGTCCGTTCCTTACGGACTCTTTTTTAATGAATATTATCTCTTTTATAAATAATTGTTGACATAAAAGGAAAAATTACTTATTATATTAGAGTATGCCGCATAACGAGGTAAAAGTGGATTATTCCCACCAAAGTTAGCGAGATTGTTAATAAGGAGGTGCCTTATGTACGCTATTATTGCAACAGGAGGTAAGCAGTACAAAGTTGCTGAAGGCGATGTGATCAACGTAGAGAAGATCGAAGCTGAAGTTAATGATACTGTTACTTTTGATGACGTTCTTGCAATCAGCGATTCATCTTTCAAAGCAGGTGATGATTGCGCTAACAGCACTGTTTCAGCTACAGTTCTTGAACAGGGCAGAGGCAAGAAAGTTTTAGTATACAAGTACAAGAGAAAATCCGGTTATCATAAGAAAAACGGACACAGACAGTACTTTACTAAAGTTAAAATCGACAAGATTAATGCTTAATTATGGTATCTGTTATTTTTTACAAGAAAAACAATTCATATTACAGAGTTGAATGTTTTGGACATGCAGGAGATGCTCCGGCGGGCGAGAATATCGTATGTGCCGCTGTTTCCGCACTTGTTATAAACTGTTTCAATTCAGTTGAAAAGTTTACTGATGATTTTGTTTCTTCAGAAACAAGCAAAGACGGTATAACAAGTCTTCAGTTAAAAGATAACTGTTCCAATGATGCAACTCTTCTTGTAAAATCACTGGAATTCGGGCTTAAAGAAATATCCAGAGATAACAGACAATATTTGAAAATATCAGTTAAGGAGGTATAAACCTATGCTGCAGATGAATCTTCAATTATTTGCACACAAAAAAGGTGTTGGTTCTACCAAGAACGGCAGAGATTCAGAATCTAAGCGTTTAGGAGCTAAAAGAGCTGACGGTCAGTTTGTTAAGGCCGGCAATATCTTATATAGACAGCGTGGTACCAAAATTCATCCCGGTTTGAATGTCGGTATCGGCGGCGACGATACATTATATGCCAAAGTTGACGGAGTATTACGTTTCGAGCGTAAGGGCCGCGACAAAAAACAGGCAAGTGTATATCCTGTAGAACAGTAATAATCAAACGCCTCAAGTATTTCGCTTGAGGCGTTATTTATAATTTAATGTGGAGAATAAAGTATGTTTGCTGACAGGGCAAAAATATATATAAGAAGCGGTAAGGGCGGCGACGGTCATGTTTCTTTCAGAAGAGAGAAATATGTTCCTGACGGCGGTCCCGACGGCGGAGACGGCGGAGACGGCGGAAGTGTTTATTTCGTGGTAGATGAAGGAATGAATACTTTGGCTGATTATCGACATGTAAGAAAATATAAAGCCGAAGACGGAGAAAACGGCGGTAAAAGAAACTGCAGAGGCAAAAACGGAGCCGATATTTATTTGAAAGTTCCCAAAGGAACAGTAGTAAAAGAATTAAATTCAGGTAAAGTAATTGTCGACATGTCCGGCGATATCAAAGAATTCAGAATTCTTAAAGGCGGAAGAGGCGGTAACGGCAACCAGCATTATGCCACAAGTACAATGCAGGCTCCAAAATACGCTCAGCCCGGACAGCCCGCAAGAGAACTTGATTTGTTCCTTGAATTAAAAGTTATTGCCGATGTAGGTCTTATAGGATTTCCAAACGTAGGCAAATCGACTTTAATTTCCTCATGTACAAACGCCAAGCCGGAGATTGCCAATTATCATTTCACAACTTTATCTCCTCATCTCGGCGTAGTTGATTTGGGTGAATCATCTTTTGTAATGGCCGATATTCCCGGTATTATAGAAGGAGCAAGCGACGGTGTCGGATTGGGCTTTGATTTCTTAAGACATATTGAGAGAACCAAAGTCTTTATTCATGTAGTAGATGCATCAGGATCCGAAGGACGTAACCCCATTGAAGATATCGAGAAAATTCACGCTGAATTAAAGAAATATAATCCCGATCTTTTAAAAAGACCGATTGTTATCGCGGCCAATAAGATCGATATTATAAGCGATGAGCCTTCAGATATCGATGATGACGGCAATTTCATATATCCCGAAGAATATTACAATGTTCAAAAAATTAAAGAAAAATACGAGCCTTTAGGTTATAAAGTATTCCCCATAAGTTCTTATACAAAAGTCGGCGTTAAGGATTTATTGTATTACGTTGCGGGAATTCTTGATTCTTTGGATAAAACACCCGTTGTATTTGAACAGGAATTCGATCCCGAGACTAACTTCCCGGGACGCGACGAGCCATACAGCGTTTCTTACGATTATTCAGAAAACGAATATATTGTTGAAGGACCGAGAATCGAGAAAATGCTTGGATACACAAATCTTGACAGTGAAAAAGGATTTGCTTTCTTCCAGAATTTCCTTAAGGACAACGGAATTCTCGAAGAACTTGAAGCTTTGGGCATTAAAGAAGGCGATACCGTAAGGATTTACGGTTTCAGCTTTGAATATTTTAAGTAAATATTCATTTAGAAAGATATTTAAGTTTAAAGCATTTTTAATTAATGATGCTTTTAGTATATATTTTTAAGGAGTTTATATGACAAGCAAACAAAGAGCATATTTAAAATCTCTTGCAAACAATCTTGAACCTTTGTTTATGGTCGGCAAATCAAGTCTTACACCCGAATTCAATGAGGCAGTAAGTGAAGCATTCAATACACACGAACTTATCAAATTAAGCGTATTGAAGAATTGTCCCGACGATCCCAAAGAACTCGCTTCAATGATTGCAGAGCGTACCAAATCGGAACTTGTTCAGGTTATAGGCAAGAAGTTTATTCTTTATAAGCCTTTTAAAGATAATCCTGTAATTATTTTACCTAAATCAAAACCTCAGGATTAACTATTAATTATGAAAATATGTATATTCGGCGGTACTTTTGACCCCATTCATAAAGGACATATTCATATAGCAAAAAATGCCTTGTCTGAGTTTCATTTGGACAAGGTTATTTTCATGCCATCGGGAAATTCATATATGAAGAAGGATGTAACACCTTCCATACACAGATTGAATATGCTTAAAAAAGCGATTGAAGGCATGGAAGGATTTGAGTTAAGCGATCTTGAAATCAAACGTGAAGGCTATACTTACACCGCAGACACTGTCGGTTATTTAAAAGAGCATTATCCCGATGATAAATTATATTTTCTGATAGGAACGGATACACTTTTTATGCTCGAAAAATGGTATAAATTTGAGTATTTGTTCGAAAATCTGATTTTCATCGTAGCAGACAGAAACGATAAAGAAAGCAGTAAAAAAGCAGATGAATATAAAGAAAAATATAATGCAAACATAATGTTTTTGAATTGTGATTTTCTCGACATTTCATCTACCGCGATAAGAGAAGAAATATTAAGCACCTCTTATGATGATTACAAATGTCAGGATATAAACGAAAAAGTATTTGATTATATAAAGTCCAATCATCTGTACAAACCCTTATCGGATGCCGAAATGATAATGCTTCTTTCAAAAGATTTAAAAGAGTCAAGACTCTTGCATACGCTAGGTGTTATGGATACTGCATCCGCTTTGGCAAAAGCACATGGTGCAGATGTAAGAAAATGCGAAACGGCAGCACTATTGCATGACTGTGCCAAATATATGCCCATCGATGAAATGATTGCAATATGCGAACGAAATTTCATCAAATTAAGCGATCTTGAAAAAGAAGATGAAGGTTTGCTTCATTCAAAAGCAGGAGCATGCCTTGCGTATGAAAAATACGGAATAAAGGACAGCGAAATTCTTGAAGCCATTAAATGGCATACAACGGGGAAGCCTGATATGTCATTGATTGAAAAAATCATATTTATATCCGATTATATTGAGCCTAACAGAACACATTCGGACAAACTTCCGATGTATCGAATGATTGCAATGGCAGATATAAATATTGTTTGCATGAATATATTAAAAGACACGCTGGATTACCTTGAATCCATAAACAAAAAAACCGATGAAATGACGGTTTTGACATATCAATATTACAAGAAACTTATAAGCGAAAGAAAGCAATAAAAAAGGCATCGATTATCGATGCCTTTTATCTTTATCTGTAAAGAGTTTCTGCCATTTGCGCAATTTCGTCGGCTGCAGCGTGGAGTTCTTCGATAGTTGCATTTATGGTACACATTTCTTCGGTTTCAACGGAAATACTGTCGCTGATTTGTTTAATCTTTGCAAGAATATCTTTGACCGAATCATTAACATTATTTAATTTATCGGAAATATGACCTGTTGTTTCTTTGGTAGAATTCGACAAAGTCTGAACTTCAGTCGCAACAACAGCGAATCCTCTGCCTGCATCGCCGGCTCTTGCAGCTTCGATTGAAGCGTTAAGAGAAAGGAGATTGGTTTGATCCGCTATACTTTTAATACTGCTTATGATTTCCATCGAATCATTTACCGCAGTCGCGATTGTATTTGCTGCTTCCGATACCTGTTCCTGTTTAATTGCTACTTCCTGCATCTGATTCGTTGCAGTCTCGACATTTGAAGAAATCTCAGCAATACCTTTTCTTAAAGATACTATATTGGGTTCCATTTCTTCTTCAAAGCGAATTCTGTTACGTTTTTCATCACTTATATCAAGAATGGTTCCTGCCGCCATAAGAGGTTCGTTTTTATCCGACCAAACAACATAACTTGAAGCTCTGACCCAAACCCAATGACCGTCCTTATGTTTGATTCGATATTCCATATCAAATACGGTTCGTCCGGAAGGATCCGAAAGCTGTTTCGCCATAGTTGCGGAAGCCGCAGGTACATCATCAGGATGAATCTTTGTAATCCATGTTCCCATTAGATCAGGAAAATCGGAAGAACCCGGAGTATAGCCCAGAATTCTTTTAAACTGGTCAGAATAAACCATGGGAGAGTTGACGTCATTTATATCATATTTGGTAAGATCCATGCTCCAGCTGCCTTCCAGCATCATCTTTTCAACAGCATGCTCGCGTCTAGAATCATGAAGGAATATTTCAGCCTGTTTCTTTTGCTCGTCAATATCCGAAAAAGTACCGATAAATTCTTTGGGATTGCCATTGGAATATCGAATACATTCTCCGGCTGCATGATACCATTTATAGCCGTCATTCTTGGTTAAAAGTCTGTAATCAATATCAAATTTGGTTTTGCCGCTTTTATCAGCTGCAGCAGCGCCGAAAGCAGCAAAGACTGCATCAATTTCATCGGGATGCATAATCTTTGCCAAAGCATTCATGTCATCGGGTAATTCAGTCCTTGAATATCCAAGCATTCTTCTGAACTCATCGGAATACTCAACCGATTGAGAACCATCTGGAAGATACATGCTTTTCCATATACCCAAATGGGTACTGTTATTAACAGAATCAAGTTCGACTTTACTGTCATTAAGCTGTTCTTTAAGTTCAGCTATCTGTTTTTCGAGCTCGGCAATACGTTTATCATTGCTTTCAAAAGCACCTTTGTTCCTTCCAAACATATAAAAATCCCCCTCATTTTTTAACATAAATGCTTTAATCATTTATCACAAATCATACATCTAATTTATTATATCAAAAATATGGAAATAATACCTCATATATTAAAAAAGAATCCCGAAAAAGGATTCTTTTTTACAAAAAAACTTAAGTTTATGTCAATAATTATTTGCAGAGTCTGAAAACTCCGAAAACCTTACCTAAAATTTGAATGTTTCCGTTAACTATGATAGGACTCATGGTATCATTCTCGGGCTTTAATTCGATATGATCTTTAAACTTATAGAAAGTCTTAATTGTAGCGCTGTCTTCAAGCAAAGCAACAACAGTATCACCGTTTGAAGCTGTATTGCATTGACGAACAAAAACATAATCACCGTCAAAAATACCGACATTAATCATACTGTCACCTTTGGCCATAAGAACAAAGACTTCATCATTAGGAAGCATTTCAACAGGAAGAGGGAAGTAACCTTCAATATTTTGAGTAGCAAGAATTGGTTCGCCGCAGGCTACCCGGCCGACAATCGGTACAGAAGCCGTTTCTGTTCTTATCTGGTTGAATGAATCATCCATTATTTCAATGCAACGGGGTTTTGCAGGATCTCTTTTTATAAGATCATTGGCTTCGAGTTTGTTTAAATGAGCAAATATACTGCTGGTAGAAGAAAGCCCTGTAAATTTGCACATTTCACGAACCGTGGGAGGAAATCCTTTTTTCATGATATTATCTTTGATAAAATCAAGTAATTCATAATCGGTATTTGTAAGTTTATTCTTTTCTCTGGACATATTTTTCTCCAATTTAATATCAAAAAAAATCTATATTGTTCTTTTTTGAAAATATTTATATGATCATTGGATAAAACGAACATATTTTCTAATTAATAATACCATAACAGCAAAGGATTGGCAAACATATTTTCGATTTATATAAAAAAAGACGATATTATTCGCCTTTTTTATCATCGGAATTTTCATCCTCCCTCAATTTAAAATTCATAATAGCTTTACGTCTTGTATCATCAGAAATGGAAGCATAATGTTTCCTTGTTGTATTAACATCTTTATGTCCAA
>DFEM01000029.1 GCA_002369155.1 Lachnospiraceae bacterium UBA3802
AACAACTTCGGTATCAGAAAGAACCTTCTCGAATACGATCAGGTCAACAACGATCAAAGAGAGATTATCTATGCCGAAAGAAACCGCGTTTTAAACGGCGACAACATGAGAGATACCATTTACAAGTGGGTTATCGATGTTGTTGAAAATGCAATAGATTCGACTCTCGGCGAAGATTCTTCATCCGAAGACTGGGATCTTAAAGAGCTTAACATGGCAGTTCGTTCGATAGTTCCCATTGAGCCCATCACACCGGAAAAGGTTCAGGGACTTAAGAAGAATTCCTTAAAGCAGATGATTAAGGAAGAGGCTGTCAAGCTTTACGAAGAAAAGGAAGCTCAGTTCCCCGATCCCGAAGCATGCCGTGAGACGGAGCGTATCATTTTGCTTAAAGCCATCGACCAGAAGTGGATGAACCACATTGACGACATGGAACAGTTGAAACAGGGTATCGGAATGGTTGCTTATGCACAAAAAGACCCCAAGGTTGAATACCGTATGATCGGTTTTGACATGTTCGATGCAATGACCGAAGCCATTAAAGAGCAGACGGTATTCATGATGATGCATGTCGTTGTGGAAAAGAAGATTGAAAGAGAGCAGGTTGCTCAGGTAACAGGTACCAACAAAGACGACACCTCGGTAAGAGAACCCAAGAGAAGAACCGAAGACAAGATTTATCCTAATGCTCCGTGTCCCTGCGGATCGGGCAAGAAGTATAAAAACTGCCACGGCAGAAATTTATAAAAGAATTAAATATAACGGAGGGTTACGAAATGAAACTTACGTACAAAGTGGAAGACAAACCGAAATTCGGTCAGGTTCTGGTATTTGCACTCCAGCAGTTGCTTGCGATTCTTGCAGCGACAATTGCTGTTCCCGCCATCATAGGAAACGGCATGTCGGCTTCGGCAGCATTATTCGGAGCAGGTATCGGTACAATTGTTTATCTTCTTTTCACCAGATTTAAGAGCCCTGTATTCCTCGGTTCATCATTTGCATTCTTGGGATCGATGTTCGCAGCATTTGCGGGAGGTGTTTCAATGTCTCTCGGATATCTCGGACTTATCCTCGGTGCAGCATTTGCAGGTCTGGTATATGTGGTAATCGCACTTATTGTTAAATTCGTAGGTGTTAACTGGATTAACAAACTCATGCCTGCAGTAGTTATCGGACCCACCGTTGCGATTATAGGATTATCACTTGCGGGAAATGCCGTAGGTGATTTGTTTGTAGGAAAGGTTTACGATGCCGACGGCAATTCCGTTGCATCCGGATATGTATGCCTTATCTGCGGACTTGTAACATTATTCGTAACCATGATCTGTTCCGTATACGGAAAGAAAATGATGAAGATGATTCCTTTCATCATCGGTATCGTTTCAGGTTATGCAATCGCAGCAGTATTTACACTCATCGGTTTCTCACAGGATGTTGATGCTTTTAAGATTATCGATTTCACTGCTTTTTCGCGTATGCAGTGGTATCCTGATTTCACATTCGTAAAAGCATTCTTCGGAAGCTATGATTTCGGTGAAGTAGGAAGCATGAGTGCATACGTTGTTAAGATTTTCCTTGCATATGTTCCCGTTGCATTCGTTGTATTCGCAGAACATATTGCAGACCATAAGAACCTTTCTTCCATTATCGAGAAAGACCTTCTTAAAGATCCCGGACTTCACAATACACTCCTCGGTGACGGCGTCGGCTCCATGGTAGGTGCATTCTTCGGCGGATGCCCCAACACCACATACGGCGAGTCGGTAGGCTGTGTTGCAATTTCCGGTAATGCATCAGTCATAACCATTTTGACAACTGCAATCCTTGCCATCGTGGCATCATTCATCGCACCTTTCGTTACATTCCTTGCAACGATTCCCAACTGCGTAATGGGCGGTGTATGTGTGGCTCTTTACGGATTCATTGCAGTATCCGGTCTTAAGATGATTCAGAAGTCAGACCTTGAAGATAACAGAAATCTCTTTACGGTATCCGTAATTCTCATTGCAGGAATCGGCGGACTTTCTCTTAACTTCGGTTCGGTTACGATTACTGAAGTAGCATGCGCGCTTATCCTTGGTATTATCACAAACATTGTACTTAAGGGAAAAGAAAAAAATAATAAAGAATAATCAGAGGTAGTAATGAGCGAATCATTAAACGAAAACAAATTTGTATACGGTGTTCTCGACACCTTCGAATTGATGGCAACGAGAGATATTGCCGTTGTCGGTCGATTAAAAGGAACAATCAACAAGGGCGATAAGATTTTTATCACCAACTACGGTGATGATGACGACGAGCTTGTAGTAAGCACAGCCGTTGCTCTTGAAGTAGAAAAGAAAGAAGTGGATACTGCCACTGACTGCTTTGTGGCAATAAGAATCCGTGACGGTTTAAGCGAGAACATCAAACCCGGTTCGGTAATTCACAGCGAAGATACAAGTGAAGAAGACATTCATCTTGCATATGTAAACGCAATCGGCGATTCATATGTGGGAAGAAGAGATCTCGAGATTTACGAGACCGAGCAGTCCAAGATGAGTATCACCGACTGTACCGAAGCCTGGAGAATCTTTATCAAGGTTCACGAGAAAAAAGAAGGTGGCTTCTCGCAGGATGAGATCAAGGAATTCAGAAGAAAGATCGGTGTGGTTGCACGTGCTTTGTCAAAGAAGCTTCTTTCGGCTGATGAGATTTACTGCGTATACAACAAGAGAACCGGCGAACCTCATATGTTTTCAAGAACCAACAAGGTTAAGGATGATTACGTTTGCTCGCCTCCCGAGATACATATTTTTTCAAAGCCTTACAAAGGTGTGGGGGAAAAGCATTTCCCTTCGGATCTTTTTGAAATAAGAAAGATTGAAAACGGCGATAACAATGACGGAATAAAGAACTTCCTTTTTGATGCATTCTATTTAAACGGTGCAATGGGAGTAAGAGTTAACTTCGAAGCGGTAGCAATCGGTGCAGACAGCATTATTCAAAAACCCAACTACTACGGTATGAAGGAAAACGAGATACCCGTTACCAACCCCAACCTTGTAAGATGGATGCTTTTAAGATCTCAGATTTCAAATCCTTCGACAGAGGCTGAAAAGATGGTCGCAAAGATTTATTACAGATTCTTTGCCATCGAAGTTTTAAAAGCAAAATTCCTTGTTCCCGCAAAGGCGGTGGAAGAAGGTGAGAATCCTGTCGAGATTCCCGAAGAAATCGCAAAGGAAGCAGGAGATGCTGAATTAAAGAGACTTCGCTTCCCCATCATGGTAGGAAAGAACAGAAGAAACCTCGTATTCCTCTTTACCGACATGAAGAGACTTCGCGGTATGTACGATGAAGAGTGGAGCGCTTTCTCACAGACACTTGACAAGTTCATCGGCACATTCGATGTGGGACTTAACATTTCCAACAAGTATTCTCTCGGATGCTATGTCAATAAAGATACATACGATGAGATTCACAGAATGCTCGGCATGGAAGTCGAAAAGGTCAATGCAGAGACATTAAAGAAGGAAGAAACCAAAGAAGAATCTGACGAAGCTTCCGATAAAAAAGACGAAAAATAAGCATTTACTTTTTAAAATTAAAGCGTATAATGAATAAAATTAAATATAAAAATTGAAAGGAGATACCAAAATGGACCCTAAGACAATCAAATGGGAAGAATTGGGATTTGGATATATCGAGTGTGATTATCGATATGTTTCAAAATTTAAAGACGGAAAGTGGGATGACGGCGCACTCATCACAGATTCCAATATAGTGTTAAACGAATGTGCGTGTGTATTCCAGTATTCACAGTCCTGCTTTGAAGGATTAAAAGCATATTATACAAAGAACGGAGACATCGTTTGCTTCAGACCTGACATGAATGCAGAAAGAATGTATGATTCCGCATTAAGACTTGAAATGCCTCCTTTCCCCAAGGACAGATTCGTTGAAGCATGCGAGAAAGTTATCGCAGCCAACAAGGCGTTCGTTCCTCCTTACGGAACAGGCGCAAGCCTTTACTTAAGACCTTATATGTTCGGCTCCAACCCCGTTATCGGTGTTAAGCCCGCAGATGAATATGAATTCAGAATTCTTGTTACACCCGTTGGCCCTTACTTCAAGGGTGGCGCAAAGCCCATCACCATCAAGGTATCAGACTTCGACAGAGCCGCACCTCGCGGTACAGGACATATCAAGGCAGGCCTTAACTATGCAATGAGCCTTCATGCTATTCAGACAGCTCACAGAGAAGGTTTCGCAGAGAATATGTACCTTGATCCCGAGACAAGAACAAAGGTTGAAGAGACAGGCGGTGCAAACTTCATCTTCGTAACAAAGGATGGCACACTTGTAACACCCAAGTCGGATTCAATCCTTCCTTCAATCACAAGAAGAAGTATCTGCTACGTTGCAGAGCATTATCTCGGCATGAAGGTTGAGCACAGAGAAGTATACTTTGATGAAGTTAAAGACTTCGCAGAATGCGGTCTTTGCGGTACAGCTGCAGTTGTATCACCCGTTGGCAAGATCAATGACCACGGTAAGGAAATCTGCTTCCCTTCAGGCATGGAAGAAATGGGTCCCTGGACCAAGAAGATTTACGATACACTTACCGGTATTCAGAGATGCGAAATCGAAGCTCCCGAAGGCTGGATAAAGGTTATCAAATAATTTGGATTAAAAATATGCAAAAGCCTCTTTTCACTTTGGAAAAGAGGTTTTTTTACGGCTTTTTTGTTGAATATTATATCGGTATATGTTAAAATTTCAAACGAATTGAATATGAAACGTAAGGTGTCGAAGAGAATTTTATTCTGCTTCGGTGAAAAGGGAAACAGGTGTAAGTCCTGTGCGAACTCGTCACCGTTAATACAGAGTTTATGCCATATGCCACTGGTAATTCGGGAAGGCGGCATAAATGCTTGATGTATGAGTCGGGAGACCTGCCTTTCGTTGTACATGGGTTATCCCAAGCCACGAGTAACTGGCTGTACGAAAAAGAATAGGATTTATTAATCCATTTTTCTCATGTTCTTTTTTGTAGGCCTTTACATTTTTGTAAAGGTTTTGTTTTTTAATTGTATTCAGGGGTTAAATAAACAATTAAGACTCAAAAGAGCCTAAGGAGGAAAAAATGAGAAAGAAAATCATGTCATTTATTTTGGCAGGAACAATGGTTTGTGTAACGTTAACCGGATGCGGCCTTACAAACGGCATTGTAGAACAGACTCAGCAGGAAATTGATGAGGCAAAAGAAAATTTACAGGAAGAAACAAAAGAATTAAGCGGAGATATCGACGAACTTAACGAAAGCCTTTCTTCAGCAGGCGAAGATATTTCCAAGATTGTAAACGACACAATTAACGGTACTACAGAAGAGGACGATCAGATGAAAGCAGATGAAGTAGCAGCTCTTATCGATTCCATCTATGTTCAGGAAAGAACAGATGAAACAGATGCACAGTGCAAGGCAGCCAAAGAAGCATGGGATGCACTTACGGATGCACAGAAGGAACTCGTTGAAGGCGAAGATGCAGATCCCGATTATTTCGGAAGAGATACAGGCGATGCTTCAAAGGATGATGCAAGAAACGCTGATGAAATCGGCGAGAATGAAATCCTTGTAGTTAGCTTTGGTACATCATTCAACGACTCAAGAGTTGAGGACATCAAAGGTGTAGAAGATGCGCTTCAGGCTGCATTCCCCGACTGGTCTGTAAGAAGAGCATTTACAGCTCAGATTATTATTAACCATGTACAGGCAAGAGACGGCGAAGCTATAGACAATATGGATCAGGCACTTGAAAGAGCAGTGGCAAACGGTGTAAAGAACCTTGTAATTCAGCCCACACACCTTATGCACGGTGCAGAATATGATGAATTGGTTGAAGCTTTGGCTAATTACGAAGATAAATTCGAAAGCGTTGCTGTAGCAGAACCTCTTCTCGGTGAAGTAGGAAAAGACGCTACGGTTATTAATGCAGACAAGAAAGCAGTTGCAGAAGCTGTAGCTCTTGCAGCAGCAAAAGATGCAGGATATGACAGTGTTGAAGCAGCAAAGGAAGCAGGTGTTGCTCTCGTTCTCATGGGACATGGTACAGCTCATCTTGCAAAAGTTTCTTACAGCCAGATGCAGACAACAATGAACGAACTCGGATACGACAACGTATTCATCGGAACTGTTGAAGGTGAACCCGAAGAGACAGCATGCGAAAACATCATCGATGCTGTAGCTGAAGCCGGATACAAGACAGTAGTTTTAAGACCTCTTATGGTTGTTGCAGGCGATCATGCCAACAACGACATGGCAGGCGAAGATGAAGATTCATGGGTTTCAATGTTCAATGCTTCAGGCAATTTTGACAAGGTTGAGACTCAGATTTCAGGTCTTGGAAGAATCGAAGAGATTCAGAAGCTCTACATCGAGCATACAAAGGCTGTTATTAAATAACGACAATTGTCGGGAAATTAAATGCAGATTTAATATTTAGAGAAGGTTTATCTGATGTGCCGCTCAAAAGGGCGGCACATCGTATTATAAAAAAGAAATTTATTTTAGAAAAGAGACAGGAAATGAAACTTAAAAAATTAATGCTTTTAGCAGCCACGTCACTTACATCGGTTATTCTTTTCACAGGCTGCACCTCCAAATATGAAGGAGATATTGTAACTTTTGAAGGCAATGCCGATATAAACATTTCCACAAATGACGGATCCGAAGAAATCAAGGAGGAAACTCCCGATACAGAGGAAACAGAAGAAAACAATACTGAAGAAGAAACCTTAAATGAAAGCACTGAAACAAAGTGCGAACTTGAAGACGGTATTTATCTTGCAGAATTCACGACAGACAGCACAATGTTCCATGTAAATGAAATGTGTGACGGCAAAGGTGAATTAAAAGTTGAAAACGGTGAGATGACAATTCATATCTCGCTTCCTTCAAAGACAATCCAGAATCTTTATCCCGGATTGGCAGAGGATGCCCAAAAAGACGGAGCAAAACTTCTTGAGCCGACAGTTGACACTATCGATTACGGCGACGGCACCACGGATGAGGTTAACGGATTTGATGTTCCCGTTCCCTACCTTGATGATGAATTTGATCTTGCTTTAATCGGTAGCAAAGGAAAGTGGTACGATCATAAGGTTTTTGTAAGCAATCCCGTATTAAAGGATGAGGCAGCTGAAGGTGCCCAAGAAGAAAAAGAAGCCTTGGATATTAACGACGGAGATTATACAATAGAAGTAACTCTTGAAGGCGGATCCGGAAAAGCTACAATCACATCTCCCTGTAAGATTAACGTTGTTGACGGAAAGACAATTGCCACCATCGAGTGGAGCAGCCCCAATTACGATTACATGCTTGTAGGCGATGAGAAATATCTGCCCGTTAACGAAGAGGGCAGCAATTCGGTATTCGAAATCCCCGTTGATTTAAGCGTACCCAATGTTGTAATTGCCGATACCGTTGCAATGAGCAAACCTCATGAGGTTGAATATACTCTTACTTTTGATAACGATACTTTAAAGTAAAGAATAAGTGAATTAAATGCGAAGAACAATTACTTTAATTTGTATATTAAGCTTGATTTTTGCGGGACTGGCACAGTCTGTGGGCTGTGCCGGTCCTTCTTCGGCTAATACGGAAATAAATGCTTCGGAAATCGAGAGCAAAGAGCCTGAAGCAGTCGAAGGAAACAAAGAAGAAAATGATGTTTTAGTCTATAAAGAAAGCGAAGAATTAAAATATGCAAAAGAATTCGCCATAGATTATTACGAAGGCGGATACACGGTTTTGAATTCAATGCAGGATGAGAGAAAATATCTTTTGGTGCCTGAAGGAAAAGATGTTCCGGGAGGTTGCGAAGATTTTATAGTGATTAAACGTCCTGTTGATGATATATATTTGGTTGCAAGTGCAGCCATGGACATGGTAGTTAATCTTGATGCACTGGATTCGGTCAAATTCTCCGGTCAAAAGGAGGATAACTGGTATATAACCGAAGCCAGAGAAGCCATGGAAAAAGGCGATATTGTTTATGCCGGCAAATACAATAAGCCTGACTATGAGACGATTTACATGGAAGGCTGCAAACTCGCCATAGAAAATACGATGATTTATCATTCTCCGGAAGTCCTTGAACAGTTTGATAAATTTGAAATTCCCTATATTGTCGATTATTCAAGTTATGAAAATCATCCTCTTGCAAGAGTCGAATGGATTAAATTCTACGGAGCCCTGCTTGGATGCGAAGAAAAAGCCGAAGAGATTTTTAATGAGCAGGAAGAACTTATAAAAAAGGTTGAGGCTAAAGAAAAGACAGGGAAAAGCGTGGCGTATTTTTACGTTACATCAAATAACCTTGTGCAGGTCAGAAAATCCTCCGATTATATTCCTAAAATGATAGAGATAGCCGGAGGAAAATACATCTTTGAAGACCTTGATGATTCGACCAATAAAATGTCAGTCAACATGCAGGTCGAAGAATTTTACAAAGGTGCCAAGGACGCAGATTATATCATCTACAATTCTTCCATTGACGGCGGAATAGAAAGTATTGACGATCTGATTGCCAAATGTCCTTTCCTTGAAGATTTCAAAGCGGTAAAGGACGGAAACGTCTTTTGCACGACCAACGACATGTACCAGCAGACACTCTCGACCGCATATATGATAGAAGACATCAATACGATGTTAACCGGCGAAGAGAATGAGATGCATTATATTTATAAAGTTAATTGACAGAAGCATGAGAATCATGAAATGAATTAAAATATATACATGATTGACTGATAAAACGGAGTTTTTATGGAAAAGAAAAGAGCGATAAGATATACCGTATGCTTTGGTATTCTTTTTGTTTTAATCTTAATTTTCACAGCATTAAATATCTGCATCGGCAGTGTTAAAATTGCACTGCCGGATGTTTTTGATGTCTTTTTTAAAAACTCTGCGGATGAAGTGACAGGTACGATAGTTTTAAATATAAGATTCCCGAGAACCCTTGCGGTATTGATACTCGGCGGTGCTCTTTCTTTATCGGGATATCTTCTTCAGACATTTTTCCATAATCCGATAGCAGGTCCTTTTGTACTCGGTATTTCATCGGGTGCAAAAATGTGTGTGGCGCTCGTTATGGTATTTCTTGCAGGAAATGCATTAAAGATTAACAGCGCAACTTTGATTTTCGCTGCATTTGTCGGAGCGATGATAAGCATGGGATTTGTGCTTTTAATGACCAAGAGGGCGCAGACCATGGCAAGGCTTATTGTATGCGGCGTAATGATCGGATACATCTGTTCTGCCATCACGGAACTTGTCGTCACATTTGCTCAGGATGCGGACATAGTCAATCTTCACAACTGGTCAAGGGGAAGCTTCTCCGGTCAGACATGGGAGAATGTACGAATCATGGCAATCGTTGTGTTTATTGCATTTGTATTTATCTTCCTTATGGCCAAGCCTTTATACGCTTACAGCCTCGGTGAATCCTATGCGATGAACCTCGGTGTGAATATAAAAGTATTGAGAGTGCTGATAGTCCTTTTATCGGGACTTCTTTCCGCATGCATAGTCGCATTTGCAGGTCCCATTTCCTTTGTCG
>DFEM01000043.1 GCA_002369155.1 Lachnospiraceae bacterium UBA3802
TCTTCACACATAACAATGCATGGATTATCTGTGCGGCTGCTTACGCAGGACAGGGTGATCAGGCATTCAAATATTATTCGGAAATCGCTCCTGCATTTACAGAGGAAACATCCGATATTCACAAGACAGAGCCTTACGTATACGGTCAGATGATCGGCGGTAAGGATGCAGGTTCCGATATCGGACAGACAGGAAAGAACTTTGGTCAGGGCAAGAACTCATGGCTTACCGGTACAGCAGCTTGGAACATGGTTGCAATTTCGCAGTACATCCTCGGTATCCAGCCTGATTTCGACGGACTTTCAATCAATCCATCAATTCCTCACGAGTGGGACGGATTTACAGCTATCAGACGTTACCGTGGCGCTACTTACAACATTACGGTTAAGAATCCCAATCATGTATGCAAGGGTGTTGCTTCCATGGAAGTTAACGGCAAGGCTGTAGACGGCTGCATCGTTCCTTTGACAGACGGCCAGAAGGAATACAATGTAGTTGTAACAATGGGCTAATCCCGTAAAAGAAAAGAAAAATCAATCCCCTTAAGCTGACTTGAAAACAATGTCTCCTTAAGGGGATTTTTGATTCTCAAAAAAGAATTTGAAAAAAACAAAATTTTTTGAAAATTTTTGTTGACAAAGCTGTATGAAAAAGTTATGATAATAAGGTTTATATCTAAACGTTCTTAAATGCGTTATCAATTATTCGGATAAGAATCTAAAAAAAACGAATGGTTGATTGGGAACGGTTTTCCGTAAGACGCTACTCAAAATAATATTCAGGCAGCAGAAACTCCAAGTATTACAGTAATATAATATTTCAAGCGGCAGCCGGTTGTGGATTTCTCTTATCCGGTAACAGATAATCTATTTGTATATCGGTAAGTTTAATCATATGTTGAAAGGGTATGTATAAAGCAAAACAGGGCCGCGCAAAGCGGCCTGTTTTGTTGAGAAAAAGCACGATATATGGTATATTCTACTGGTGAGGATATATAAAATATGTTAGGTAAAATAGAACTTATGGCACCCTGCCACTTCGGTCTGGAAGCCGTTTTAAAGAAAGAAATATTCGATCTTGGATATGATGTAACAAAAGTTACTGACGGAAGAGTTTATTTTGAAGGTGATGCAGAAGCAATATGCTACGCAAACGTATTTCTTCGTACAGCCGAGAGAATCCTTATAAATGTGGGAGAATTCAAGGCAGAAACCTTCGAGGAACTGTTTCAGGGAACCAAAGCCATCGAATGGGAGAATTACATTCCCGAAGATGCGAAATTTAATGTAGTTAAGGCTGCAAGCGTAAAGAGCAAGCTTTTTTCACCGACCGATATTCAAAAGATCATGAAAAAAGCAATGGTCGACAGGCTCGGTTCATTTTACGGCAGGAGCCATTTCGATGAAACAGGCATAGAATTCGGTATCAGAGTAATGATTAACAAAGATATCGTAAGTGTCGGAATCGATACGACGGGTACAAGCCTTCATAAAAGAGGATACAGACTTTTAACAGCCAAGGCTCCCATAGCTGAAAACCTTGCCGCTGCAATAATAATGCTTTCGCCATGGAAGGAAGACAGAATTTTAATCGATCCTTTCTGCGGATCGGGAACATTCCCCATTGAAGCCGCTTTAATCGGAGCAAACATTGCACCCGGCATCAACAGAAGATTTTCGGCTATGGACTGGAAGCATCTGATAGATCAAAAAATGTGGGCAGACTGCAAGACGGATGCGAGAGAGCGAATCATAGTCCCCGAGAAGATGGATATTCAGGGTTATGACATTGATCCGGAGATGGTAGAAATCGCCAGAGAGAATGCCAGAAAAGCCGGAGTCGATAAATATATTCATTTCCAGGTGAGGGATGTTAAGGATTTAAGCCATCACAAAAAGTACGGATTCGTCATTACAAACCCTCCGTACGGAGAGAGACTTATGGATAAGGAAAGCGCGTCTGAGGTTTACATAACACTCGGAAAAAGATTCAAGGAATTGGACTCCTGGTCCATGTATATGATCACTTCTTATCCGGATGCAGAGCAGATGATCGGAAAAAAAGCTGATAAAAATCGTAAAATTTACAACGGAATGATGAAAACTTACCTTTATCAGTTCATGGGACCAAAGCCGGCGAGAAAACAGGAAGGATAAACAATAAATGAGCATTAAGGTTATTGTAGCCACGAAGAATCAAGGAAAGATAAGAGAAATTAAATCTATATTTAATTTTGAAAACTGGGAAATTCTCACCATGAAAGAGGAAGGATTGGACCCGAACATCGTTGAAGACGGAAAAACCTTCGAAGAAAACTCACTTATTAAAGCAAGGTGTGTTCGAGAAGATTATTTGAAAAACAAGCCTCAGGATTATGTAAACTACGAGAACGTATATTTCTTCGCAGACGACTCAGGTCTTGAAGTGGATGCTCTTAATAAAGAACCCGGAGTTTTGTCGGCAAGGTATATGGGAGAGGATACTTCCTACCGTATTAAGAATCAAAATATCATAGACAGACTCGAAGGCGTAAAGGAAGAAGACAGAACGGCCAGATTCGTATGTGCCATAGCTGCCATAGACTTAAAAGGAAAAGAAACCGTCGTCAGAGAGACGATGGAAGGATATATAGGATATAAGGAAGCAGGCGAGAACGGCTTTGGATACGATCCGATATTCATGCTTCCCGAGTACGGCTGCACATCCGCCGAGATTTCGATGGAAGAGAAGAATAAAATCAGCCACAGAGGAAAAGCGCTTCGAAAGATGATGGAGCTGCTTCTTGGAAAGAACTGAAAAAATACTGATAATAAATTGCCGGAATTGAAATTATAAATGAAGGTAGAAAAATTAATGAAGATACTTGTTGTAAGTGATACACACAGATATCAGGGAAATTTTTATGAATTGCTCGAGACGCTCGATGACATCGATTACGTGATTCATTGCGGGGATGTCGAAGGGTGCGAGGATGAGATGGAATCCGTTTGCGAGGTGCCTTTTGTGGCGGTTGCCGGAAACAATGATTTTTGCTCATTCTTACCCAGAGACAGGGTGCTTGAACTGATGGGACACAAAATCTTTGTCACACACGGGCATTTATATAATGTATCGAGCGGGCTTTGGAGAATAATTGACGAAGCCAAAGACAGAGGTTGCGATATAGCACTATTCGGGCATACGCATCGCCCGACTTATTCAACGGACGGGAAGTTGCAGATTATGAATCCCGGAAGCATTTCACTTCCACGTCAATCTTCAGGGAAACCGACCTACGGCATCCTGGAACTTAAGGAAGACGGAAGCGCGAGGTGCGAGTTGTTCGAGATGAATGAATAATTAAACTAAAATATATTCTGAGACAACTTCTTGAAAGAACAAAAATAATATAAAGAAACTCAATCGAGCGACAATCAGAGTCGGTTTTAGAGTTAGCAAAAGAGGTATCTTTATGAAAAGAATCGAAAAAAACATCAAAAAAAGATATAAAGCCATATTTGCAGCGATGCTCAGTATTGTTATACTTCTAGGCATTTTTGCCGCTCCAAACGGAGCAAAAGCAAAAACTTTGGCATATGACAGTCTGTCTTACAGAGTCAATGATTATATCGGCAACTTTTTCTGCCCGGGTGATGTTGTGGATATAGATGACAATTCGTTTTTGCATGTCAGATATTGTATTTATACCGGAGTGTACGACGATGTTGAACTGGAGGAAAGAGCAGATACTCTTTTTACCCCTTTTGTGGCAGCGTGGGGCTCGACACAAAGCTATGAAGATATAGATAATGTCAGATACTACAAATCCGATTTTACATTTCCCGCAAAGCCGGATACAGGCAGCGGCGATATCTATGTATATGAGGTATTCGGCAATTCTGAAGATCATTGGGATAATACGCTTGTGGGTCTTGAGGGCAGCGTAACGGACTGCTCCAGGATTGAGGTTTTGGCATATCCTGCACATCGTGTTGTGTTCCATGACAAAGATTCAAATGATTTGAATTTGGGATTTAATTATTATTTATATGAGACACCGATTATATCCGTTGACTCTCAGTCTTCGAATTCAGTTTATCTGACGTCGTGTTCTGACGGTAGTTCGACGCCATCGGTTGCAAGCGATAATACACTCGGAACATTTCTCGGCTGGGCGAACGATCCGGATTTCTTTACTTCATCAGACAACCCCGATATAAGATTTTTCGCTATGTCAGACGAATTTGATATGGGAGGGGAAGTAACTCCCGACAAGATTTCTTCAATGCTTAATTTTTATCCGGTATATGAGTGCTATGAGACCACACTTGAAGTATCTGCAGAAGATATCGAGGAAGGCAAGCCGGTCGGTGATAATTTAAGCATTCAAACTAACAGACCTTCCGACAAGACAGATTTTATTATCACTTATGAGAAAATAAATGATGACGGAACGAAAGAAGCTGTCAACGGCGAACCCAAAGAAGCAGGCCAATATCAGGTTATCGTAAAACTCGACAAATCAGGAGAAACTTTAGTTAACAGCGACGGAATGGTAGACAGCAGAGCATATTCAAGCGCTTCCGCAAGTGCAAAGTTTTCGATAAAATCCGCAGAAGAAGATACTCAGAAAACCGAAGAAGAGAAAAAAGAAGAAACAAAACAAACAGAAGAAAAAAAAGAAGATGCAAAATTAAAGGGCTCTGTAAGCATTTCCATGGATAGTTTTTATTACGGCGGAAAAGCGCCCTCACCTTCGATTTCTTCCTCAACAAACGATATATCAAAAGCGGTTGTAAAATATAAACGTTCGGGAAGTGACGATTCGACATACAGTGCTTCAGTTCCTTCGGAAATCGGAACATATACAGCATCGGTTACGGTTCCCGCGAACGAAAAGTACGAAGCATGCAGCAATGAGACCACATTTACGATTTCATATCTCCCTACTCCGAAAGATGCATATACCCTGGAAGCACAAAACGGAAATAAAGGCTATTACATATCGGATGTAAAGATTATTCCCAAAAAAGGATTTGAAATCTCTTACGGTGACAGAAGACATTACTCAGGCAATCCCATAAAGTTTGATAAGAGCATGAATTCAATAGCTTTCTTCTTAAGAGACGAAACGACACTTGAAGAAACGGCGGTAATAGTAATCGGAAATATAAAAATAGACAATACCGCTCCAAAGATTCTCGATATGCAAAAAGACGGATTGTATTTCGGAGATGATGATGACTTTTTAAAGGCGGTTGTAAGCGATGAAAATATCGATCATGTTTTGCTTGGAGAAAAATCAGTCGAATTAAAAAGCGATGAAAAAGGCAACATGACATTTGACATTCCCGTCGAGAAAAAGAAAACTACCGTAACATTTACTGTATTTGACGAAGCCGGCAACAAATCGGAAATAAGCATTAAAGTTGCACCCGGATGGAGAAAAGACGGAAGAATCAAAAAAGGCAGATTGTACGTACCCAAGGATGAAAAATCGATATTTACCGAAGGAAATAACTGGGGAACGGTCGGCAAGAAGACAGTATATATCGGCGGAAATGATTTCTATCCCGTCGAAGAAGGCGAATACGAATTTGAAGTAAGATAGATCGCAAAAAGCATATTTTCGAAAAACATAAAATCAAAACATTAATGTAAAAGAGGTCTTTATGAAAGGCAAGAAAGTCGGAATAATAATCGGAGCAATACTAGGTGCGGTACTCCTTGCAGGAGGAGCCATCGTCGGCGTAAATTTGTTGAAGAAACAGCCGGATACATACAGAGTAATCAAAGTCGTTACTGCAGAAGGGCACAGCATTGTTACAAGAGGTAACATAGACGATCTTGAAGCATATGAGGGAATGGCTTTGCAAAGCGGCGATTCAATTCACGTTGACGGCAACAGTTCGCTTGTTCTCATGATGGACGAAGACAAGCTTGCGTATGTTGAGCAAAACACTGATTTTAATATCGTCGCAGAGGGAAGCACTAAGGATTCAAGAACCAAGATTGAAGTTGTAAAAGGTGCGTTAACCTGTGAGATTCAAAACAATATCGGTGCGAATTCGACATACGAAATCAATACGCCCAACTCAACCATGGCTGTAATG
>DFEM01000187.1 GCA_002369155.1 Lachnospiraceae bacterium UBA3802
CATTTCACCAATGGCTTTATTATCAACCGCAATGCGTATATTTATTCCTTCCAGTACCTTTGAAGATACTTTCGCGATTCCGTCTTTATTTGAAATATAAAGATTATTTTTCTTTGCAAACAAATCGACGGAAAACTTCGAATTAATGTCCGTTGCCGTGGTAATCACAGGACACGCTTTAATGCATTTTGCCAAAAATGATGCCAATTCATTTGCCCCTCCGACATGTCCGGATAAAACAGGTATTACAAATTCGCCTTTCTCATCAAGCACAAGTACCGGCACATCCGAGAGTTTGTCTTTTATACAGGGCGCAATTCCTCTTACCGCAATGCCCATCGCACCGATAAAAATGATTGCGGATTTTTCACTAAACCTGTCTTTGCACCACTCTTCAAGCGAACCCTCTTTCTTAATGATTTCTTTTTTAGAAACAAAAGAAGATGCACTGTAAAGAGTGCATTCATAATCCCTTTGGGGAAGCATTTCTTTTATTCTTAAAGAAAGATCAGCCCCTTTTTTCGTGAAGCTGATTATACTTATTTTCATTTATCCGCCCCTACTCTGTCTTGGCTTTTCTGAATTCCGTTGAAAAATCAGCCGCATAAAGTCTTGATTTGTCAAAACCGTTTTTGTTAATCACATCTCCCACAAGTATAACGGCAGTCTTCGAAATATTGTTTTTCTTTGCAGTTTCGTTAAGTGTAGAAACTGTACATATAAAAACCTTTTCGTCAGGCCATGTTGCTTTGTATACAATTGCCGCAGGAGTATCTTCTTTGTATCCGCCGTTTATCAATCTTTTGCTTAATTCTTCAAGCAAACCGGTGGATAAGTATATCGCCATCGAAGCCTGATGTTTCGCAAGGCTTTCTATACTCTCCTCCTTGGGAACTTTGGTCTTTCCTTCCATCCTTGTGATAATAAGCGTCTGAGAAATATTCGGAAGCGTAAATTCCATGTTAAGCGAGGATGCCGCGCCAAAACAGGCGCTCACGCCCGGGCAGCTTTCATATTTAATCGAAAGAGCATCGAGTTCGTTCATCTGCTCGCGAACGGCACCGTAAAGGCTCGGTTCACCGGTATGGAGTCTTACTGTGGTTTTATTCTTCTCTTCCGCATCTTTTATAATCTCAATGATTTCTTCAAGAGTAAGCAGCGCAGAATCATAAATCTCGCACTCTTTTTTAGCATATTCAAGTAATTCGGGATTTACAAGAGAACCTGCATAAACCAAAACATCAGCCTCTTGTATAAGCCTCATTCCCCTTACCGTAATTAAATCTTTTGCACCCGATCCCGCTCCCACAAAATAAACCATATTTCTGTCTCCAATTATTATTTCTTTTAATATTATCAAACAAAAAAAAGCATATCTCAACACTTCTTTAAAATTTTTTTATTCTTTTTCCATAAATATGATTTTCTTTTTCGTATATTGTTTGAAACCAATCAAACTGTGACATTAGTTTTATGGATTCAAGGAGGATTACATTATGAGAAGAAAAACTGTTTTAAGAAGCGTTACTGCTTCAATGGCACTATTATCACTGACTGCCTGCGGTATACCAAGTCTTTCCCAAACAGCACCCGCAACGGTACCAAATGAGTATCCGCAAGTTTATGTCGATGCCGCGCCCGATGTTGAGCCTGCTTACTATGAACCCGTCGAAAACGGCATGGTTGCAAGTACTTACGAATTGGAAGCTGAAGAGGGTTTGTGGATGTACCCTGACGAAAACGAAGATTACATCCAAATGAATACCGAAGAGTATTCAAAGATTGTTGAAAACATTTTCAAGGATGTCGCAACATCTCCTTTATCAACATTTTCGGCTGATGTGGATACCGCTTCCTACTCCAATTTAAGAAGAATGATTAATATGGGATATAGTGTGGATCAAATTCCGGAAGGTGCCGTACGGGCCGAGGAAATGATTAATTATTTCCACTATGATTACAAAGGACCCGAAGGTGATGATCCTTTCGGAATCAACGCACAAATCTCCGATTGTCCCTGGAATAAGGAGCACAAATTACTTCATCTCGGCCTTCAAACCGAAGCAATTGATTTCAGTGAAACTCCTGATTCAAACATAGTTTTCCTTGTGGATGTTTCAGGTTCAATGAGCGACGACAACAAATTGCCTTTGGTAAAAGAATCCTTCAATCTTTTGGTTGATAACTTAACGGAAAAAGACACAGTCTCCATCGTAACGTATGCAAGCGGTGTCAATGTAGTGCTTGATTCCGCAAACGGTAATGACAAAGACAAAATCCGTCAGGCCATCAACGGACTTCGTGCAGGCGGCGGTACAAACGGTGCAGGCGGTATCGAAGAAGCATACAAAATCGCCGAAAAGAATTTTATCGAAGACGGCAACAACAGAGTCATCATCGCATCTGACGGTGATTTCAATATCGGCAAGACAAGCCAGAGCGACCTTTCAAGTCAGATTAAAGAAAATGCCAAAAAGGGCGTTTACCTCTCCGTATTGGGATTTGGTATGTACAATTATTCGGACACAAGAATGGAAACTCTCGCAGATGACGGCAACGGAAACTATGCATACATCGATACATTGCATGAAGCAAAGAAAGTTCTTGTAAGCGAACTTTCCGCCAATATGCTTACAGTAGCCAAGGATGTTAAGCTTCAGATTGAATTTAACCCCAAGTATGTAGCAGAATACAGACTCATCGGATACGAAAACCGTTCTCTTAACAACGAAGATTTTAACGACGACAAGAAAGACGCCGGAGAAATCGGTGCCGGTCACAGTGTAACCGTTCTTTACGAAATCGTTCCCGCAACTGAAGAAAACGATTCCGCAATCGATTTAAAATATCAGGATAACAAACTTACAGATGAAGCCTTAAATTCAAATGACTGGCTTACTCTTTCCATCAGATACAAAGAGCCCGATAAGGACGAATCCAAACTCCTCGAATATCAGATCGGTGCAGATTACTACACAGACAAGCCTTCGGATGATTTCATCTTCTCGGCAGCTGTAGCAGAATATGCAATGCTCTTAAGAAAAAGCGATTTTATCGCTGACGGAAGTTTTGCTCACATCGTCGAAGAACTAAACACAATTCCCCTTAACGATGAGTATCGTCGAGAATTCGCCACTCTCGTCGACAAATATAATAACTAACCTTTCTTCGACTGTGAAAAACGGGTAGGGATTACGGACTCTCCCTACCCGTTTGTTTTATTTAATCACTACATTCTTTCCTTTGGTTTTTCCGATATAAAGTTTTTCATCCGCAGCCTGAATCCATTTGTGCAAAGATAAGCCTTTATCTCTTTTTTCAACTCCTATTGTCACCGAAACTTTTATATCTTTATCGTCAAAAACAAACTTGTCGCTGTTAATTTTCTCAAGCAGTTTATCCATCATTTCATATCCTGAATCGGCATTCTTTATGAGTAAAAGAAATTCTTCTCCGCCCCATCTGGATATTATGGTGTCATCGCAGTTTTCTTTCATGATCTTCGATACTTTTTCAAGCACATAATCGCCTGCATTGTGACCGTATATATCGTTTATTTTCTTGAAGTCATCAATGTCTATCATGGCAATCATGCTTCCTTCGCTTGTCTTGTATGCTTCTTCAAGTCTCTCCATCATATAATGGCGGTTATATAGTCCGGTAAGTCTGTCAACATAGCTCATTTCTTTGAGTTTATCTTCGGATTTAATCATATTGTCGACGGTAAATTTTGTATAAAAGACAAGGAAGGAGAAAACTATAAGCGAATTTACTACCCAGAAAATCATTGAAAAGAATTCGTTGCTTTCATAAATCGGTCCGTAAATTGATACACGCATGGTACTTAAAAGATACATTATCACTATCATTCCGCTGTATATTCCGGTACCGACTTTTCGCAAATTGAGTTTGTATGCCATGTAATTCGTATAATAAATAATGGGAATCATGGACATGCTGTAAAGATGAAATCCGTAAGAATAACCAAGGCAGACAGTTGCAACACCCATATAGAGTGTAAGCCAGAAATATACTATCCTTAAAAATCCGGAGTACATGCCGCGCGAAATAAGGATATACATAAAAACATACACAAAGAAAGTAGGTATGCTGAAATATACCATAAACATTGCTTTTGTCAGATAAAAAAACAATGCAAGAGCAAGCACCATAAAAATAATGGCACTGTTAACCATCATAGTTAATTTTTTTATTCCCCTTGAATCCATTTATTCAATCTCCTCTTTTAGAAGCCGTACTATTCCCCAAAATCATAATTATTTATCTTTTATTTTACCAAATTACTCTCAATTTATATATACAATCGGAAAATTTAATATTTTTCAGTTTTTTTTAATTTTTCGCTTAAGGGAACGCAATTGGAACGAAATTGCCCTCTTTGGGGAACCGGCAGTCTCTAAAATGTGTCTTATGACTTAATTTCGGTCTGTCAAAAATATTTGGAGGAACATTTTATGTATTTTGATTCAATTGCAAAAATCATTTCCGAACGTACGGGAAATGACATTTCAACCATTAAACCCGAAAGCAGAATCATCGATCTTGGAATCGATTCGCTCGATACCGTTGAACTTTTGATGAATCTCGAAGATGAAATAGGAATGGAAATCGATCTTGACGAAAAGGTTGATACAATCGATGACCTCGATAAATTCATTCAGAAAAAAGTAGCTAATCAGGGGTAATAATATGCTTAAGTCAGTAATATGCGAAATGCTTGGCATCAAATATCCCGTATTTCAGGGCGGAATGGCCTGGATATCAGACGGTAAGCTTGCAGCTGCCGTATCCGACGCAGGAGGTCTTGGTATTATCGCATCGGGAAATGCTCCCGGTGATTACGTAAGAGAACAGATACGTATTGCAAAAGACCTTACCGACAAACCGATAGGCGTCAACATAATGCTTTTAAGCCCTTACGCTGATGATATTGCAAAGATTGTCATTGAAGAAAAAGTTAATGTTGTGACTACAGGAGCCGGCAATCCTTCCAAATATATGAAGGACTGGCTTTCGGCAGGGATTAAAGTTATCCCCGTAGTGGCATCGGTTGCAATGGCCAAACTTATGACAAGAATCGGTGCATGTGCACTAATTGCAGAAGGCGGCGAAAGCGGAGGTCATGTCGGAGAACTTACCACAATGGTGCTTCTCCCCCAAATCTGTGATGCCACCACTCTTCCGGTCATCGCAGCAGGCGGTATCGGAAACGGAAGGGGTGTTGCTGCAGCATTTATAATGGGTGCTTCCGGCGTTCAGATGGGTACGAGATTCTTAAGCGCCTACGAATGCTCAATACATCCTTCATACAAAGAAAAAATACTGCATGCTACAGACCTTTGCACCATGGTTACGGGCAAGAGACTCGGCCATCCGGTAAGGAGTTTACGGACCGCTTTTGCAAGGGAATATTTTAAAGCCGAATATTCGGATATTACTGACGAAGAACTTGAAAATCTTGCTGTCGGCGCACTTAAAAAAGCTGTTGTTGACGGCGACGACGAAAAAGGATGTTTCCTCGCGGGACAGATTGCAGCAATCGTCAACAAAGAACAAAGCGCTGCTGAAATTGTAAAAGAAGTAATTGAGGAAGCCGAGCCTATATTAAAAAGGGCCGGCGAACTGGTGATATAAATGAACGAAAACAAATCTTTAAAAGGCAAAACTGCCGTTGTTACAGGTGGATCAAGAGGTATCGGAGAAGCCATATCATTACGTCTTGCATCTCTTGGCGCCAATATTGCAATAATCTATGCCGGTAACGAAGAAGCCGCAAATAAAGTCTGCAGCAAATGCATTGAAGAATACAAAGTCGAAGCCAAAACCTACAAGCTCGACGTATCGGACTTTAATGCAGTCAAGGAAACCGTTGCTTTGATTAAAAAAGATTTCGGTACCGTGCATATTCTTGTTAACAATGCCGGAATCACAAAAGACAATCTCATCGCAATGATGAAAGAAGAAGATTTTGATGCGGTTATGGATACAAATCTTAAGGGTGCTTTCAACATGATAAGACACCTTTCAGGATTATTCATAAGAAACCGTGAAGGCTGCATTATCAATATCTCTTCTGTCTCCGCACTTTTGGGCAACGCCGGTCAGTGCAATTACTCTGCATCAAAAGCTGGACTTATCGCTTTGACCAAATCCGTTGCCAGAGAACTCTCTTCAAAAGGGGTCAGATGCAATGCAATCGCACCCGGATTCATAGTCACTGCAATGACCGAAGATCAGGCTGACAATCCGCTTTTGGAGCACATTCCACTTAAAAGAATGGGAAGTGTCGAAGATGTTGCAGATGCTGTCGAATACCTAGTCTTCGCTTCGTATGTAACGGGTGATGTATTAAAGGTAGATGGCGGAATCGCGATGTAAAAATGCCGGCTTCGATTAAGAATATCTTTATCGAAAATGATGCCATCAAAAAAACAAACAGAAAAGAAAACAGAAAGAGAAAAACATGAAAGATACATTAAGAAGAGTTGTTGTAACCGGTGTGGGTGCCATAACACCTGTCGGAAACAATGCAAATGACACATGGGACGCATTAAAAATGGGCAAAAACGGAATTGCTCCGATAACATTTTTCAATACAGATAATCTTAAAGCCAAACTTGCAGCAGAAGTCAAGGATTTCGATGCCTCCGAATATCTTGATGTAAATGAAGCCCTTCGTACCGACAGGTTCACAAAGCTTGCACTCGGTGCTTCATATCAGGCTGTTGCGGACAGTAATATAAAAGACAATGTTGACCCCGATCGTTTCAGCGTAATATTCGGAACCGGTATCGGCGGTATATCGACATTTGAAACAGAACATACAAAATTACTTGAGAAAGGTCCAAGACGTGTATCGCCTTTGTTCGTCCCGATGATGATATCCAATATGGCATCGGGAATGATTGCAATCAAATTCGATTGCAGAGGAAGCGCAATGCCAATCGTAACAGCATGTGCTTCGGGCTCAAATGCAATAGGCGAAGCTGCAAGACTCATTCGTCACGGATATGCCGATGCGGTTATATCGGGCGGCACGGAAGCAGCAATCTGTCCTTCCTCTATCGCAGGATTTGCCAATATGCAGGCACTTTCCACTTCAGAGGATCCAAATGCCGCTTCTCTTCCGTTTGACAAAAGAAGAGGCGGATTCGTAATCGGCGAAGGCTCCGTATCTTTAATTCTTGAAGAATACGAACATGCTCTAAATAGAGGAGTAAAAATATACGGAGAAATCTGCGGATACGGCTCAACCTGCGATGCATATCACATCACCGCACCTCACCCTGACGCAAGAGGCGGTGCAAAAGCCATGACGGATGCTCTTGCAGAAGCTGATTACACCGAAAAAGACACAATATATATTAATGCTCACGGAACCGGAACTCCAATGAATGATGTGCTTGAAACACTCGCAATCAAAAAAGCACTCGGAGAGAAAAAGGCAAAAGAATCTTTTGTATCTTCAACCAAATCCATGACAGGACATATGCTTGGCGCCGCAGGTGCCATTGAAGCATTCGCATGTCTTATGGCATTAAAGGAAAACATTATTCCTCCCACTATTAACCTTCTTGAACAGGATGAAAAATGCGACCTTAATTACGTTCCAAACAAAGCTGTTAATGCCAATATCACACTCGCACTTTCCAACTCTCTCGGCTTTGGCGGACACAATGCCTGCCTTGCTTTCAGAAAGGTTTAAAAGATGAACAAAGAAGAAATAATGCAGATACTTCCGCACAGAGATGACATGCTTTTAATCGAAGACTGCGAGAATGTAAACGGCATTGCAATCGGTCATTATAAAGTTCGCGGAGACGAATTTTTCTTACGCGGTCACTTTCCGGGAAATCCTATAGTTCCGGGTGTAATCCTTTGTGAAATGATGGCTCAGAATGCCTGTGTACTTATGAAGGATAATCTCGATAAAGACTGCATTCCCGTATACACGGGACTTAATAATGTTAAATTCCGCCATCCCGTAAGACCGGGCGATACCATAGAACTCAAATGCGAAATAACCCGTTCCAAAAAGCCTTTCTATTTTGGCAAGGGAAGTGCTTCGGTCGACGGAAAATTATGCATGAGCGCGGAATTCTCATTCGCCGTTACGGGAGACAAATAATAATGGACATAAGCAAACTGTACTGTAACGAGATTTTATCAGAGGACGGTTCGTTAAAGGATTTTACAATAAAATGCCCCGACAATTTTAATTTCGGATACGATGTCGTGGATTTAATTGCCAAAGAAGATCCCCAAAAAAGAGCCATCGTCTGGTGCAATACCGAAAATGAAGAACATTTTTTTACATTTTCGGACATTAAAAAATACAGCAACAAAATAGCAAATATATTTCTTGCAAACGGTATCAAAAAAGGTTCAAAAGTAATGCTTGTTTTAAAACGTCATTACGAATACTGGTTTGCAGTTATCGCACTTCATAAAATCGGTGCACTCGCGATTCCCGCATCTCATATGCTGACCGTAAGCGATTATGCATACCGCATAAATACGTCAGGCGCAGATGCAATCGTGGTCACCACACAAAGTGAAGTACCTGAAAAGATAAAAGAAGCCGTAGACAAATGTAATTTCGATGTCAAATTATGGTGTGTCCAAATAGATATCGAAGGCTTCGACAATCTTACAAAGCAGATGGAAGAAGCAAGCGAAGAATTGATAAGAACAGAAACACTTGCAACCGATCCGATGCTTATGTATTTCACTTCCGGAACTACCGGCTATCCAAAGGGAGTCATTCACAATTACGCATACCCTTTGGCTCATATAATCACCGCCAGATACTGGCAGCAAACCCAGGATAACGGTCTTCATTTCACTGTCGCAGAAACAGGTTGGGCTAAAGCCTCGTGGGGCAAATTGTACGGACAATGGCTCACGGGAAGCGCCGTAATGGTTTATGATTTCGACAATTTTGAACCCAGGCAGCTTAGTAATATCATAAACAAATACGGTGTCACATCATTTTGCGCTCCCCCAACCATATATCGTTATCTCGTTCGAAAAGGGATCCCAAAGATGCCTACCCTCAAGCATGCTTCTACAGCCGGAGAAACACTTGCTCCCGACGTATTCCGAAAATTCTTTGACTTGACAGGACTGACTCTTATGGAGGGATACGGACAGACCGAAACAACATTACTAATCGCTAACTTTAAGGGAGTAAACACAAACGAAGGCTCTTTGGGAATCCCCTCTCCTTTGTACGATATCGAAATACGTAACAAAAAAGGAGAAAAAGCCACCCCGGGAGAAATCGGAGAAGTATGTATCATTCCGAAAAAAGATAAGTTAAATGCAGGAATCTTTTGCGGATATTTAAACAATGATACGCAATATGAATATGCATTCAGAGACGGCGTATACCACACGGGAGATGCAGCACGCTTTGACGAAAACGGATTGTTTTATTTTCACGGCCGCTTTGACGACATCATCAAAACAGGGGGATTTCGTGTCGGACCTTATGAAGTCGAAAACGTGCTTATTACACATCCCGCAGTCGTTGAATGCAGCGTAATAGGAGTTCCCGATGCATTAAGAGGTCAGGCCATAAAAGCTGCAATCGTGCTTGATAAAGGCTACTCTCCTTCTTGTAAACTCGAAAAAGACATTAAAGAATTCTGCAATAAAAAACTTGCCGAATACAAATGGATAAGACTTGTCGAATTCGTAAAAGAAATGCCGAAAACCATAAGCGGCAAAATTGTCAAACCCGCACTTAAAGGGCAAATATCTTCTTATGAAAATCACTCAATAAGTTGAAAAGAAATATCAACTCTGTTAGAATTTTTCTTTGGAAGATACAGATTGCGACTACCGGGGAAAAGACATGAAAAATAAAACTTACGGAGCAGACTTGATTTTAAACAGACAGATTGAAGGTTTTCATCAATTCATTTTTGATGAGAACCCTCATCTTTCATTTGTCAGCGAAAGTTTTCTTGGAATGACCGGTTACAAAGAGGATGAACTTCTTGATGAAAAGAAAGATTTATATTCTCTTTTAATTCAACCCGCCGATTCGGATATTTATTCTTCCCTTATCAAAGACGTCCTTAAATGCGAAAAAGCAAAGGGCTGTTATCATTTAATCAAAAAAGACGGTAATTCTGTTTTCGTAAAAGATACACTCTCTCTTTTAAAAGATGAAAACGGAAAAATAATTATCTCGTCTTATCTTACGGACATCACCGAATTTGACAATATAAACAAAGAGATAAATGAAGGCAACAGGTATCTTGAAGCCTTAAGTGAAGTATTCGATAAAATCTTTGAATTCAACACAAAAAGCAATACGGTTAAATGCCTTTATTCCAACAATTCATCAATGTTCAAGCATTTCGAAAACATACCGATGCCGCTTGATGAAGCTTTGGAAAAATGGATAGTTAATTCAGTGGATAAAGACGATGCAGAGTCGGTGAGAAATTTCTTCTTTGATTTCAGTTTGAACAAATTCTTCGAACCTGATTCAAAGCCGCCCCAGATTACTTACAAAGCACTCTCTTCGGACAACGAATTAAGGCAGTACGGCGGCATATTTATAAGGGTTAACGAAGACATCGGATATTTTTGCTGCAGAAGAATTCACGAACCCGAAGAGATGTCGGATCTTAAAAATGAAAACACACATCTTAAAGAAAAAATGAAGGATCTCGTCCTTAAATTTTCAGACGGTCTTGCAGCATTCGAAGTCACTCCCGAAGAATACATGAAGCCTCTTTACGCGACTGAAAACGTATGCGAATTCTTCGGTTACACAAAAGAAGAATGGCTCCCTCTCACGAAAAAATACACACCCTGGAAAACCTTTGTACAAAAGAGTGAAGCCACCAATGAGGAGTTCCTTGATTTCCTTAAAAACGGAGAAGCCGAATTCACATATTTTGATTACAAATCCGAAAAAGAGAAAAAGATACGGGCCGTATGCACTCAAAAAGACATGCATGCAAAATCTCCGAGATATGTAGTTCTCTATTCTGTTGATGACAACGAATCCGAGAAACAAAATACAACCGAGAGCAAAGATGTATCTATCAGAACATTCGGATATTTTGATGTATTCGTCGGAGACAAACCCATAGCTTTCAGAAACAAAAAATCCAAAGAACTTCTTGCTCTTTTGGTCGACAGGAGGGGCGGATTTGTAACCGGCGAAGAAGCAATCGCATTCCTTTGGGAAGATGAACCCGCCAGCACTTTAACGCTCTCCAGATACAGAAAAGTTGCACTTCGCCTTAAGAATACTCTCGAGGAATACGGAGTATCCGATATACTTGAAACCGTAAACGGAAAAAGACGTATCGCGGTTGAAAAAGTCAGATGCGATTTGTATGATTATCTTTCCGGAAAGAAAGAATATTCACAAAGTTTCAAAGGCAGCTATTTAACCAATTACAGCTGGAGCGAAAACACACTCGGCGAACTTCTTAATTCGTGAATTCAAAAAGATCAGAACATAAAAAATAAGCAGATTTAAAACCTGCTTATTTTTTTACCTACTTAAGACTAATCCGATTTGGGGGATATGAGGAAAACCAAATTATTATTTTTTCTTCTTTGCTCTTAATTTCGCTCTTACCCAGAGAACGATACTCTGCAAAAGAATGAAGAAGCATAACATACCGCCTGTGGTAATGCTCTGCCACCAGGGCTTGTTAAGAGCACTTGATACAATAATCTTTTTGATTGTGGTAAGAATAAGTGTACCGAAAAGTGTACCGATTACGTTTCCTACACCGCCTGTCAAAAGCGTACCTCCGATGATGGAAGAAGCGATCGCATTCATTTCCATGCCGGCTGCGTTTGTCGCGTTGCCTGCTCCTGTATGCATCATGAAAACGTATCCTGATATACCGCTTAAGAGACCGCAGATTACATAGCTTAAAAAACGTGTTCTCTTAACATTAATACCAAGCATTAATGCACTTTGCTGATTGCCGCCCATTGCATAGAAGTTTCTTCCGGGTTTAAGCCAGGTAAGAAGAACAAATACAGTCAAAAGACATACAAGTGCAATTACTACTCCGAGTTCAACCGTTCCGGGTATCAGATTACCGTTCTTTGCGTAATATCCAAGCCAGGGAATTTCAATCTTTACACCTCTTAATGCCGCAAATGCTTCATGGTCAACCTTTTGAGGATTAACGGAAAGAATTGTCGTCAAACCTCTGGCGAAGAACATTCCTGCCAATGTGACTATGAAAGGCTGAATCTCAAGGTAACTGATTAAATATCCGTGTACCAATCCGAATGCAAGTCCGATCCCGAGTGCAAGAAGGATTGAAACAAATATATTTCCGCCTTTGTTTAGATAAAGCACACAGCTCATTACCACGAGACTTGTAACGGCTCCTACACTGATATCTATTCCGCCGCCGATCATTACAATGGTCAGACCGCAGGATACGATAATAAGCGAAGCATTGTCGTTTAACATGTCAAATATCTGTTGAGGATGTAAAAATCCTCCTCTTAATATGGCCATTGCAAGCAGATACATCACAAAGAAAATACCGATTGCAATTGTCATCAAAAGCTGAGTATCCGTCAGCGGCTCTTTAAAGAATTTTTTCTCTTTGTTCATTTTATTCCGCTCCTTTCGCCGGTACTCTTTGCTTATTGCTTCTTAATTTCCTCGTAAGTTTTTCAAACTTGCTCTTAATAACGGGTGAACCGATTACAACAAGTATAATGATTACGATGGCTTTGTAAGCCTTTACGTCGGTAGAAGAAACCTTCATCGCATAAAGTGTAATTGTAAGCATCTGGATTACGTATGCACCGATAATACTTCCGCTTATCTTAAACTTACCGCCGCCTAAGTTGTTGCCGCCGATTGCAACCGCAAGGATTGCATCCATTTCAACATCAAGAAGAAGTGTTTCGTGATTGATAAGACCGAGACGGCTTACTCCGATACATCCTGCTACTGCCACACATACACCGAGTATGATGAATGACAAAAGCTTGATGAATGTTGAATTAATACCGTTAAGTCTTGCCGCACTTCCGTTGATACCTACCGACTGTGTGAAAAGTTCAAGTGAGGTAAGCTGGAATACCAGTTTGAAAACCAGTGCTACTACGATAACAATAATTACGGGTGTTGGAACCGGTATCCCCGGTATGAAACTTCCGAGTGCATTGATAATCGGTGAGCTTACCGTGGGTGTTGCACCGCCGTTAATCCAATATGCTATCGAACGACCGCATGTATAAAGTATTAAGGTCGCTATCATCGGCTGTATCTTAAATACCGAAACGAGTGTACCGTTAAATGTTCCGAAAAGCATTGCAACCACACATGCAAAAAGAAATGCTGCGATTACCGTGGGCCATGTGATGGCCGATGATGCTTTGAGTATTTTTACAAATGCGGAACCTGCAATTGCCGCTGCCGCACCGACACTGATATCCTGTCCGCCGCAGGCTGCAGTTACCAGGGTCATACCCATCGCCAGGATGGCAAGTTCGCTCGCACCGTTGATAATACTTATTAAGTTTCCTGCCAACACTATATTGCCGTCATTATTGTGGCTTATGCCGATTGAGAAAAACGACGGGTCTCTTATAAGATTGAATATTACAAGCAGGACGATAGCTATAATCGGAATGGTCAGCTGTCCGAGTCCGCCTTTAAATATCCTTTTAAATTTATCCTTCATTTTCGGACTCACCTCCTGCAATCGTTTTCATTACCTGTGCCTGATTAAGATCCGCACCTTTGAGTTCTCCGACTATGTGTCTGTCTCTCATGACGATAAGACGTGAACATGTACGAAGCATCTCTTCGACTTCGGAAGAAATGAATGTCACGCTGACGCCCTCTTCCGCAAGTTTTAAGACAAGTTTTTGAATCTCGAGTTTGGTACCTACATCAATACCTCTTGTAGGCTCATCAAGAATCAGATAATCGGGATGTGTCAAAAGCCATCTTGCAAGGATTACCTTTTGCTGGTTACCGCCGCTTAAAGACCCTATCGGCGTTTCCCTGCTGGCCGTCTTAATATTCAATACATCTATGTACTCATCCGCAAATGCTTCGGCTTCGCTTCTGCTTATGGGTTTGAAGAATCCCTTCATAACCTGAAGT
>DFEM01000039.1 GCA_002369155.1 Lachnospiraceae bacterium UBA3802
TCTTTGCAGGTGCTGCCTTCTTAGCGGGAGCTGCCTTCTTTGCAGGTGCTGCTGCCTTTGCGGGAGCTTCTGCCTTAGCGGGAGCTTCTGCCTTTACAGGTGCTGCTGCCTTTGCTTCTTCAGCTTTTTTCTCTTCAACCTTTGCTGCTGCTGCTACGCCGATGGGCTTAACAGTAACCTTAGATGTCTCTGCCATAACAAATTCTCCTTTCACACCCTTACAAAAGGTGTACAAAATTTTAACCAAATATCTTTTAACGATTTACATAAATAAAGTGCTTATATAAAGGAAGTTTAATATATTGCGTTTTTTTTGTCAAATGTTCGATTGTAATTTCTGTCATTTGGATATTTTTAGAGAATTTTAAAACAGTTTTTTGTAATTTTTGCACAATTTCACTAAACTCGGCCGTATTCTTCCTTAACAAATTCTCTTAATGCCACGAGCGATCTTTCAACTTTTTCAGTCTCAATGCAATAAGACATTCTGAAATATCCGGGACATCCGAACGAATCCGAAGGAACAAAGATTAAATTGTATTTTTTAGCCTTTTCGCAGAAAATCTTGGCATCCTCTTCCAAAGCTTTGGGGAAAATGTAGAAAGTTCCCGAAGGCTTAACAACTTCAAAGCCGAGTCTTACAAGTTCATTATATATAAGGTTCATATTTGTTTCATAAACCTTAAGGTCACTTGTCATATCAAGGCATTCGGCTACGGCAAGCTGGATAATTGAAGGAGGACAGTTATGACCGGTGCCTCTTGAAATCTGAGTGCACATTCCGACAATGTATTCAGCATCCGTACATTTTGGATTAACTGCTACGTAACCGATTCTTTCACCGGGAAGCGAAAGTGATTTGGAATATGAATAGCAGCTTAATGTATTATCATAGAATTTAGATACATAAGGAGCATCCGCACCGTCAAAAACAATCTCTCTGTAAGGTTCATCCGAGATAATGAAGATATCATGCTTATATTCTTCCTGTTTTCTGTACAGTATCTCGGCAAGTTTCTTTAAAGTCTCTGAAGAACATGCGGCGCCCGAAGGGTTGTTCGGCGTATTGATAAGAACGGCCTGAACATCCACTGTAAGCATTTCCTCAAAAGCCTCAAAATTAATCTGGAAATTTTCAAGGTTGGGAGGAACTACTTTAAGTACTGCGCCCGTATCGTTAATGTAGTGCATATATTCAGGGAAGAAAGGAGCAAAAGTAAGCACCTTGTCATTGTTATTAGTCACGCATCTTACCGCATGAGCCACTGCACCTGCCGCACCTGTTGCCATAAAAATATGTTCAGCCGTATAATTCATGCCGAATCTCTTGTTTAAAGATTCAGCAATTGCCGCTCTTACCGAAGGGATTCCGGGAGATGGGCTGTATCCATGAAGCTTTACGGGATCCGATTCCTGTAAAAGTCTGATCATCGTCTCCGTAAATTCCTTGGGTGCGGGAACCGAAGGGTTTCCAAGGCTGTAATCGAATACGTTTTCATATCCGATTTCTTTTCCTTTCTCGGTAGCATAGGTAAACATTTCCCTAATTACCGATTTTGCATTAAGCATTTCTTTGTAATCCTGTCTTATCATTTTTACTTCTCCGTTTATTTATATTTGTATTGTTTGCTCTTTCTTTATGAATCCAAAATTTTTTCGAACAATTCATCAAGTATTATAATAGAAAAATTCTTTTTGGTCTATGAATCCCATTTCATATAAGTAACAAAATTGTAACCGTTGTTTTGATAAAAGGTCTCTGCTTCATCCTTGCTGACCTTCATAAGATTGCCGCTTCCCGGATTGAGCCATACATAAACCTTGTCGCTGTAGCCGACAACCAGAACCGTATTCTCTCCTGCCATGGCTATTACCGGAATATCTTTGTTAAGATAATATTTTATTTCGTCGGGGCTGCAGTTTTTAAGTTCCAGTCCCTTTGAATACGGAACATTTTTCTCAATTATTTCAGTGGGGTTCATACCGTCTTCGAGATTCTTTCTTACATCCAGTGAGAACCCTTCATATTCAAGAATCAGCTCTATGCACCTTTCAAGCGATCCCGTCTCGTCACTTATGCCCGTGGTTTCTCCAAGACGCATTATCTGGTTTGTGGAAGCATAAGTTTCCTTCTTCCACAGATAATGACCGTCACAGTCAATGACCGTTCCGAAAGCTTCATCCGCCTTTTTTACCGCATCTGACAGTTCAGTATACTCACCGAGGCAATCGTCGAGTGCATATACATAGAAAGCATCCTTTGAATCGGTATCCATTACAACTTCCCTTTTGCCCTCATACATCTCGGTCTTTGGAGTCTTGAATTTGATTTTCTTATTGTCCATCTCACGCTTTAACGTTACCTGAACAATCTTTTTTAAGTTCTCCGTCGCAATGACTTCGGAATTGTTCTTATAAGTCTTTTCCATAAATGAATTCACGATACTGTCGGGAGGCGCACTTACCAAAACCCCGTTTTCATCCCTGGTATTTCTCATGAGTGTAATCAGGTTATCGTTAATCCTGCAGTCTACGACATATATGTTTTCTTCGGAATACTTCTTTAATATCTCTTTGAATTTGTTGATGATGTTAAGGTTATACATCGGAACGATTCTCTCGCCGAATACATCCTCATAAATATCATTGATTTTCGCATCGCCGTAAATTAAATCATCGCCCATGAATCCGAGTGCTTTAATTCTCTCTCCGCCTTTCGCATCTATCGTATAACTTTCCGATGTATCCATTCTCAGATATTTAAGCTGCAATACACCGATATTGTCTTCCTTTGATACCCAGGCGCACATACTGTAATTGGCGGATACGTAAAGGTCTTCGATATCAAGATTATCCACGATCTTTTCGATTTGCTGTTCTGCTATGTCGGCTTTGTAAATCTTTTTGTCAAAATAGAAATAAAATTCACCGAGAGTATTGGCATAAGCGAGTTTTTCAAGATCGTTCTTGATAATTTCGTACGGCTTGTCGCACTCGATAAAAAGCTTTTCTTCAACCACGTTTGTCTTGGAATTGTATTCGAAAAGATGAATACCGCATTTTCCTTCATAATCTCCGCGGTTGAAATATCCGTATGTGTAAAAAATAACATTTCCGGATTCATCGATGCTTACTATCTTTATATCGTGATCGGGGTTAAGACATCTGTCGTCATCGTTGTCCTTATCATAAAAAGAATAAGCGGTTCCGAATGTGTTTTGCTCGGAATTTACCACAAACAAGGCCTTGTTGTTTACAAAAGCATAAGTATTGCCGTCCTTGCTTTCCGCATGTTCGAAATCACTCGGCATGATTCCAAGCATCAATTTGTCTTTATAGACTACGCCTTTTTCGGCATAAAGAATCGTATTCATGTATCTGTCAAAAGATAAAAGATACATACGCTCACTGCCCTTGACGAATCTGTAATACTCGCTGACCATGTATTTTCTTTCTTCATCACCGGCTGTTGCAGAAAGTGTGTAATCAAGTTTTAAAAATGCACCCTTGGCATCAATCTCTCCGACCGTACATACCGGTTCATCCAGTCTTTTAACTTCCAGATTGCCCCAGGTCAGCTGTTCCATTGAACTGTGAATATCAACATGCGAAAAATCGGTATTGTCTCCGGAAGAATTGCTCTCCATGTATTTTCCGATTTCTTCCTGTGCATTGTATTTGTCGAAAGTACAATTGTTGAAATAATAAACATATTCCATCTTTTCGGCAAAATCCAGACTCTCATCGCCGACAAAAACTCTCGCATAATAATTTGCTTTCGTTCCGTTAGACAATGTCAAAACAATCTTAAGCGAATACTCGGATTCCGCGGAAATAATATCCTTAAAAGCAAATGTGGCATCAATGCATTCGGAATTTTCCTGATAATCTTTTATTTCGCCTTCTTCGACATATCTTTCCTTGTCGATGCTTCTTAACTCGTAATTAATCGAAGAAATATTTTCTCCTTTTTTATAAATACGCACGTTAAGCGTTCTGCCTTCTTCCAAAGGTGTGATTCCGTCACGAATCAGCGAATAATCCATCTCGGATGTGTAACCGAACATTTTGTTGAAATCGTGTCCGTTGATTCTTGCACATATTACCGGGAGTGAGGCAGAAGACATTTCTTTGGTAAGATCCGTGTTTCCTCTGTTTAAAAAATATTCAAAAAAGAAAATGGAAGCAATAAACCAAATCGCAACAATTACATATTGCCACGCTTTTTTGAGAAATATCTTCATTATTGCCTCCTTTCCTCGTTTTTTTCTGCCAAAATAATGTTTCTGTAAAAATATCGAAAGGTCTGCAACTTTCGTCGCAGACCCAAATGATTACTTAACCGAGTTCAACCTGCACAGTGCTTTTTTCAAAGCTACAGCTGCTCTGTCGAGATCCGTATCCGGATCCTTCGCGGCAATTCTTTCCTGCGCTCTCTTGAAAGCCTCCTGAGCACGATTTTCATCAATCTCAGACGGCCATTCGATGATCTCCGCAAGAATGGTAACCGAATCCGGATTGATTACCGCAAATCCCGCATGAAGTGCAGCATTCTTAGGTTGATCTGCTTCTGTAATTGTAAGAATTCCCGGTTCTATAATAACCGTCATCGGGATGTGATTTTTCAATACGCCGATTTCACCTTCGGTAGTATTGAATTCAATCATCGATGCCTTACCTTCATAGAACATTCTCTCCGGGGTAATTATTTTTACATCGAAAAGATTTGAATCTTCCATTTATTAACTCCGCTTATTTCTGATTCTTCTTGGCCAAAACATCATCAATGCTTCCGGCATTAAGGAAATAACTCTCGGGAATGTCATCATGCTTACCTTCAAGGATTTCCTTGAAACCTCTGATAGTTTCGGAAATAGGTACGTATTTTCCTTCGAGACCTGTGAACTGACCTGCTACGAAGAAAGGCTGTGAAAGGAATCTCTGTACCTTTCTTGCACGGCTTACAAGAAGCTTGTCATCTTCGGAAAGTTCGTCCATACCGAGGATTGCGATGATATCCTGCAATTCTTTGTAACGCTGAAGGATTTCCTGTACTCCTCTGGCTACCTGATAATGCTCAAGACCTACGATACGGGGATCGAGAATTCTTGATGTTGATTCAAGAGGATCAACAGCAGGATAAATACCGAGTTCAACAATTGCTCTCGAAAGAACGGTCGTTGCATCAAGGTGTGCGAATGTTGTAGCGGGAGCAGGGTCTGTAAGGTCATCCGCAGGAACGTATACAGCCTGTACGGATGTAATGGAACCGTTCTTTGTGGAAGTGATTCTCTCCTGAAGTGCACCCATTTCTGTCTGAAGTGTGGGCTGATAACCAACCGCCGAAGGCATACGTCCTAAAAGTGCGGACACTTCGGAACCTGCCTGTGTGAAACGGAAAAT
>DFEM01000035.1 GCA_002369155.1 Lachnospiraceae bacterium UBA3802
CTTCGCGGTATCGGTATCGTGGACGTTAAGACACTCTTCGGTGTATCGAGTGTAAAAGAGACACAGAGCATCGACCTTGTCATCAAGCTTGCAGAGTGGAACAAGGATACGGAATATGACAGACTCGGACTTGAGGAAGAATATACGGAATACTTAGGAAACAAAGTCGTATGTCACAACATTCCCATCCGTCCCGGCCGTAACCTTGCCATCATTTGCGAAACGGCAGCAGTTAACCACCGTCAGAAGAAGATGGGATACAATGCGGCAGTTGTACTTTACAACAGAGTACAGAGCAACCTCGCAAAGAAGAGAGAAGAAGACGACGAAGAAAACTTTTAGGTTAAAATATAACAGACAGGAGAAATAACATGAAGTATATTTTTGGAGTCGATCTTGGCGGAACAACCGTCAAAATGGGCCTTTTTAACGAGAGCGGAGAAGTGCTTGAAAAATGGGAAATAAAGACCGTTAAGGATAATAACGGTGCAAAGATTCTCCCTGATATCGCAGAGAGCATCAAAGCAAAAGCCGCTGAAAAGAATTTATCAAATGAAGATGTTATCGGTGTCGGTATCGGTGCTCCCGGACCCATTGATTCCGATGGAAATATTTACGGAGCTCCCAATCTCGGCTGGGGTACATTCAATGTAAGCGATAATTTATCCAAACTCACAGGTTACAAGGTTAAGACAGGTAACGATGCAAACGTTGCAGCTCTCGGTGAGATGTGGATGGGCGGCGGAAAAGGATATAAGTCCATCGTTATGGTTACACTCGGAACGGGTGTCGGCGGCGGTGTTATAATCGACGGCAAAATCGTAGCCGGAGCCAAGGGTGCAGGCGGAGAAATCGGCCACATCTTTATGGATGAAAATGAAACCGAAACATGCGGTTGCGGAAAGAAGGGCTGCCTTGAGCAGTACGGCTCCGCTACGGGTGTTGTAAGACTTGCAAACAGAAGACTTGCAAAGGATGACAAAGCAAGCGTTCTTCGCGGCAAAAGTGTTGACTGCAAGGCTGTATGGGATGCGGTTAAGGAAGGCGATGAAGTTGCAATTGAGATAGCAAACGAATTCGGAAAGATCTTAGGAAGAGGTCTCGGCATCATCGCATGTGTGGTTAATCCCGAAGCATTTGTAATCGGCGGCGGTGTAAGCAAAGCAGGAAACATCATTATCGATTACATTATCGACAACTTTAAAGAGACCACATTCCGCGGCTGCAAAGAGACTGATTTCAAACTTGCGACTCTCGGAAACGATGCCGGTATTTACGGTGCGGCAAAAATGCTTCTTGATTAATTTTTTCGGGATTTGATTTGGGATTAAGATGTATACTCAATTAGAAGAAACGATATCCAAAGATAAAATAAAATACGACGAGCCGCTTTCGAAACATACATCATTTAACATCGGCGGTCCTGCGGATGTTATGGTTTTTATTTCAAACGAGGAAGAATTGCGAAAGGTTCTTGAGACTGTAAAAAAAGAAAAATACGATTTCTTTTTGCTCGGAAACGGAAGCAATGTTCTTGCATCGGACGACGGATTCAGAGGTGTGATTATTAAACTCGGCGGAGATTTTCTTAATGTATCTGTCGAAAAAGATACAATAACCGCAGGTGCGGGAGTCACTCTTACGAAGCTTGCAAATGCCGCAATGAATGCTTCTCTTTCCGGACTTGAATTTGCATCCGGAATTCCGGGGACGCTCGGCGGCGCTCTTTTTATGAATGCCGGAGCTTACGGCGGCGAGATGAAGCAGGTGGTAAGAAAAGTTACCGTATTTGATCCCAAAAGCCAAAGCATAAAGGTTCTTTCCAATGAAGAGATGGAATTCGGATACAGACGAAGCATCTTAAAGGAAAAGGGTTATATCGCACTTTCATGTATTATTAAACTAGAAGAGTCGGATTCAAACGTAATTCGTGACACCATGCTTGAACTTGCAAAAAAGAGAAAAGAAAAGCAGCCGCTTGAATACCCTTCGGCAGGTTCCATTTTTAAAAGACCTGAAGGATATTTTGCGGGAAAGCTTATAGAAGATGCGGGACTCGGGGGATGCAGAATCGGCGGAGCCGAGGTCAGCGAGAAACACAAAGGATTTGTAATCAACAAAGGAAACGCGAGCGCAAAAGATGTGCGCGATCTGATAGAATATGTTACAAAGACAGTCAGGGAACAGTCAGGTGTTACATTGGAACCTGAAGTTTTGTTCCTCGGAAAATTTTAATTTATGAAGGAAGAAAAATGAGATTTGTAGTTGTAACCGGAATGAGCGGTGCCGGCAAACTTACGGCGCAGAAGATGTTGGAAGACATGGGATATTATTGTGTGGATAATCTTCCCGTGCAGCTGATTGTCAAGTTCGCAGAGCTCCTTTATGATTCGGAAAGAGATAAAGTTGTTCTCGGAATAGATGTTCGTGCAGATCAGTCTTTCGATGAGATTATGCAGGCACTCGAGGAGATGAAGGAAAAAGGATATGCATATGAAATGCTTTTCCTTGACGCTTCCGACAAGACACTTTTAAAGAGATATAAGGAAAGCCGAAGAAATCATCCTCTTGCCATGAACGGTCGCGTTCAGGAAGGAATCGACAGAGAGAGGAAAATTCTCGAAGAAACCAAAAACAGCGCGGATTACGTGATTGATACATCACATCTTTTAACGAGAGAACTTCGCGAAGAACTCGAAAAAATATTCGTAAAAGATGAAAACTATAAATCATTAATGGTAAATATTTCGTCGTTTGGTTTCAAGCACGGAATTTTAATGGATGCCGATCTTGTTTTTGACGTAAGATTTTTACCGAATCCCTATTATGTGGATGAATTAAAACATAAAACCGGAAACGATCCGGAAGTGCATGACTTCGTAATGCAGTTTAAGGAAGCGGAAGAATTCCTTGCGAAGATTAAGGATTTGCTGGATTTCCTCATTCCCAATTATATAAAAGAGGGCAAAAATCAGCTTGTTGTCGGAGTCGGCTGTACAGGCGGAAAGCACAGAAGCGTAACGCTTGCCAATGAGATTTACAAAGCGTTAAAGGACGATGACAAGGAATACGGAGTAACCATTAATCACAGGGATATAGGAAGATAAAATGCCCGCGAACGTAACTTCTTTTTCAATAAAGGTTAAGGAAGAACTCATAAAAAGCATGCCCAGACAACGACACTGTTCGATAGCGCAGATTGCCGTAATGATAGCCGGGGCAGGACAAATCACGTCCGATTCGCTTATATTAAAGAGCGAGAATGAAAGAATTACGCAAAAATACTTTACTTTATTGAAGAAAACATTTAATATAAATTCTGACGCCTTTGAAGAAAAAGGCTTTTTTGGAGTGTCTGTCGCGAAAAAAGAGGATGTTTACGAGATTTTACAGGCCGTAAAAATTCTCGATGCGAAGGGTAATCCCAATTACTATAAAGGGATTGTTCCCGATGTGCTTCTAAAGACGGGATGCTGTAAAAGAGAGTTTTTAAAATCGGCGTTTGTATTCTTCGGAACGATTAACGCACCGGAAAAAGGAGCGCATCTTGAATTCGTGTGCGACAGCGAAGAACATGCCAATCAGATAATCAGAGAACTTTCGTATTTTGAAATCAATGCAAAGTACATGGTTCGAAAAGGTAAATTCCATGTGGTATACCTTAAGGACGGTGCGCAGATAACGGATTTCCTTCGCATTGTGGAAGCCAATGTCGCTACCATGCATTACGAGAACGAACTGATTGTCAGAGAGATTGCAAACAATATGAACAGGGCTGTTAACTGTGAGGTTGCAAACAGTCAGAAAACAATCAATGCTGCTTTAAAACAGATAGAAGATATCAACTATTTAAACGAATGTATTGGACTTTCAAATCTGCCCGAAACGCTTCAGGGTGTGGCAAAGGCAAGAATTGAAAATCCCGACGTGGGGCTCAAAGAACTTGGGGAGTTAATGAAGCCGCCTCTCGGTAAATCCGGAGTCAATCACAGACTTCGTAAAATTAGCGAGCTGGCACAGAAACATCGCGAGAAAGATGCATAGTTTAGGAGGAATTTATGGTTGAGAAAGAAATCGAAATCAAATTAGCCGGTGGCCTTGAAGCAAGACCTGTTGCAATGCTCGTTCAGGTTGCAAGTCAGTATGAAAGCAGCGTTTATATTCAGACAGGCGAAAATAAAAGAGTTAACGCTAAGAGCATCATGGGAATGATGAGCCTTGGTCTTAATGCCGGTGAGAAAGTGGTTGTTGAAGCTGACGGCTCCGACGAAGAAGCTGCCATCAATCATATTGAAAAGTATTTAAGCGGCGATAATTAAAATCAGTTCTATGAAAAAACTTTTATTTTTGTACAATGCCCATTCAGGCAGAGAAAAAATAAAAAACAAACTTGTAAGCATAATCGATATTTTTGCCAAAGCCGGTTATGAAATCACGGTTCATCCCACTCAGGCGAAGGATGATGCGACCAATACTATCATAACCGAAGGGGAACGTTATGATACCATAGTTATTTCCGGTGGTGACGGTACGCTCGATGAAGCGGTAAAGGGAATGATTACTCTTCAAAAGAATATTCCACTGGGATATATTCCTGCCGGAAGCACAAACGACTTTGCCAAAAGTATCGGTATTTCTTCGGATATGACAAAAGCTGCGGAAACAGTCATATACGGAGAGGAATTTCCCTGTGATGTAGGACAGTTTAACGATTCATATTTTGTATATATCGCAGCTTTCGGAATCCTTACAGAAGTTTCCTATGAGACCAAGCAGGAATACAAAAACGTATTCGGTCATATGGCTTATGTTCTCGAGGGAATAAGATCCGTCGGAATGGGTAATTTCAAACCGATTGAGATGACCATAACCGTCGGAGACAGAGTCATCAAAGACTCGTTTATTTACGGCATGGTAATCAATACCACGTCGGTCGGAGGATTCAAGAGTCCTTTGTTTAAGGACGTGCAGCTTAACGACGGAAAGTTCGAGGGTATATTCGTAAGATATCCCGAAGACCCCACCGATTTGAATGCCGTGCTGGCTTCGATAATTGCCGGTGAACCCGATGCGGAATATATGTATTATTTCAAAGCAAGCGAGTTCAACATTACAAGCGAAGAACCCGTATCCTGGACCAGGGACGGAGAAAACGGCGGAAGCCATACCGAGATTACAATCAAAAATTTAAAACAGGCCGTAAGTATTTTAAAGCCTGTCAAAAAGAAATAAAAAAGTCGGATATTTAATATCCGACTTTTTAAATTCATGATTCAAATTAAAAACATATTTCAATGATAAGCTTTCCGTCTTCGTATTTGGCCAAAAGAGGGCAGTTCATACGCTCGGCGAATGTTTTTACTATCGAGAGTCCCAGACCGTGTGAGCCGTCGTTTCTGGCGGTTTCAACGGTAAAGAATCTGTCGAAGAGTTTTTCCACGCTGACAGGAGATAATTCGGATGCCGAATTGGCGATTCGAACCGTTCCGTTTTCTGACAGTGTTACTTCAAGATCGCCGTCGCTGTATTTTAAAGAATTCGAAAGAAGATTGGAAAAGATTCTTTCGACATACGAAGGGTAAAGCTCTCTTTCAACAATACTTTCACAGATATTTATATCCGGTGTTATTCCTCTGCTTTCAAAAGCGGGATAGAGATTCATGACGCTGTCTTCAAGCATTTTGTTGATATTAACTTTCTCTTTTTCTTCGGTTATTTCCCCGCTTGCTATTACGGAATACTCAAAGAGTTCCTCCGTGAGTTTTTTCATATATCCCGATCTTTCGGAAACAATTTTTAAGTATCTGTCTTTTTCTTTTACATCCTTTTCATTTAATGCAAGTTCGACATAGCCGCAGATGGCTGTTAAAGGAGTTCTTAAATCATGGGCCACATTTGTTATTGCGGTTTTTAATTCTGCATCGCCCATTCTGTATGTATGGTATGAAGAACGAAGTTTGGTCAAAGTATTATTAATGGAAGATGCAAGATTTCGTATCTGACGATCCCTGCTTTCAGTGCCTAAAAGAGTATTGCTGTCAAGGTTGATTCGTTCGGAAAATTCTGTTGCCAGCGTTCGCATGGAATACCGCATGGCAATTATTTTGACGATTAACAAAACATTAACGATGATACTGACAATAAGCACATATTTCATTTAAAATTCCTCATTTAAACTCATCGCCCTTATCAGTAATGTATCGGGTCGATGGGAGTGGTCTCATAGTAATAAACCATGGCGTCATAGTGGTCGGTAACTATCATTCTTGCACGATAGCTTTTGTATACTTCCCAGTCGGAAGAATAACCTTCGCCGGCCATTCCGGTCCAGTTAAGTCTATGAATTATGTTATATACTTTTTTATGAGTCTTGTCCACAGAAGCGAAGTCGAGGCAATACACTTTCCCGTCGAAAAACTGCGCCTGGAAAGCCAGAAGATCATCCGAGCAATAATCATGATTTGCTCTTTCATATTCTTCATCATATGTCTTTGCGGTATGAACATTAACACAGGTATTATAAAATTCCGTACCCACGCAATAGTAGCTTCCTTCAAAAAGTTCGTTTATCTTAACACCCATGTTGACTTCTTTTGTTTTGTCGGTGTTGTATTTCATTACGTGTCCGTTATGTGCCGTGATGATTATCTGAGAATAACCCCTGCTTTGTTCAATTTTGTAATAAGCCATCAGGTTTTCGGCCATGCATGTGTCTCTGTGAACCGAGTAATTGTTGGGATTCTTTTCATATGAAGGAGCATCCATCAACTGTACAAGCGAGTTGGCGATTACAGCTGCATTTTTACAGTTAACATCGTCATACGAATCAAGTTTTACAGAGAGATTGTAAAAGAAATCCCTTGCTTCCGGATGCTGCGAATCAAACTCTGCAACAAGAATGGATAATGTGTTCATTTCTTCGTCGGTATAAAGACCCTCATGTTTTTTTCCGAAATCCAAAAGATATTCCGCAGCTCTTATACCTGTCTGCATATCCACACCGTAGATCATTACGGATTCGTTTTCGTCATGAGTCAAATTGTATTCTCTCATCCATGTGAGCAAATCAACCATCTGCTTTGTATCATAGAGAGGATAGTCGGTTCCGCCGATCAATTCCGTCAAATCGCTTTCGCCTTCGTGAATGGCATCGTTGTATAAAGCAGCTTCCGCGGGTGACATCTCGAATGCGATTGCATGAGCGGTCCCTTCGTTTACAAGCTTTTGAAGCATCTGCAATTTGATTTCCTGAAATTCGACATTTCCGTGTGTGGCTTCGCCGATTCCGACAACCTTGGTACCCTCGGGAATTTTTAAATCGTCAAACGAAACAGCGATTTCCTCGATTCCTTCGATGCGTTTGGGAGTATTGAATATGCCTGTTCTGAGTACAAGCAAAACTGCGATAAGAGAAACAAATACTCCTGTAAATATAAATACTTTACTTTGAAATGATCTCATTTTGTGTCCTTCCGAATATTAATTGAGTTCTCTTTTTTTAAGCCCGATTAACGGTAATGAAAATGCAGGGATAATTACCAGACAGGATAAAACAATCATTACTCCGTATCCGGGATTGGTATAATCCAACGAAAACGGTGTCATGGAGAACCACTGTCCCAGAGAATGAATATTGTAAATGATCTTGCCGATTTTCAATGCAGTTTCATTTTCCATAAAATTCAAAATCGCATTTCCGAACATGACCATATTAAAGCAGGCATTAAAGAGCATCATTGTAAGTATTGTGGAGAAAACAACCTTTTTTATTCTGAAAGCGATTGCATTGGTCACGGTCACATATGCCAGAAGCGATAAAAGGAATATTCCCAGAAGTTTCAAAAAATGTGAATTAAATCTTGCACCGCCGAGAACCCCTCCGAGTAAGTAAGCCGCATACATTATTATTACTGCACTGTACTGTGCAAACAAAGATGCGACATATATTTCAATCTGTGAGAAGCCTGAGATGATACGGTTTCTTATTATCCCGTCCTGGTATTCGACGGAAACAAAAATTGTTGTAAAAAAACTGAAATAAAGAACCATAGCCGCGGATGCAAAGAACGTTCTGTCTTCGGGCGTACCCGCTTGTAAAAAATCTATCGGAAATCTTCCGGATGCGATTGTGAAAGTAATTGCAAATGCAAGTATGCAACCTCCGATAAAGAGGAAGTTTTTGACAAGTCTTATCAAATTGCCTTTATATATGTTAAACATGTGCTACTCCTTATTTGATTTCTTTTTTGGAAAATATTATCAAACCGATTCCGATTGAAAGCGCCGTAAGAGCAATACTTCCTGTCAGATAACTTAAGAAATCCCAACGGGGATATCCTTCAAAGTGCATAAAAGGCATGAATCGGTCATAAGCCGTATATAACATAAGTTTGGCACCGGTCAGCGTGCATTTTCCGTTAAGCGGATACAGAGAGGTAGCAACTTCGGAACCCAGTAAATTTAAAAAGAAAGCAACTACAAATCCCGCAAAATACGATATTTTTGTTCCTCCAAACATAAGCACAATCGTTGTAACGAAAGCTCCGACTGCGGCTGCGGTGACTATAAGCATTAAGAAATTGTCTGACAATTCTGCAAGATTGAAAGTCATAAAACCTTCGGAAAAAATAATCGAAAGCAGTGCTTCAAAAAGTGTTACGATGACGGTCATGATTATTGAAGCAATCATTCCCGAAAATACGGAGGATAAGAAAATTTCGCTTTTCCTCAAACCGCTTACGAGTTTGTTACGGATTGTTCCGTTGTTAAAATCGGGTGTAAAGAGCATTACGGCAAGTGCGGTAATAAAGAATATCGCGATATCGTTGTAAGCGCTTAATATGTCTTCGCCGGATAAAAAACTGCCTTCGTTTACTAAAGACATAATGATTTTAAGGATAACGACAAAAGCAAGCGCGTAACCCATTGCAGCACCGATACATATTTTTAAACTTATATGTTTGAGAAGAAATCTCAAATCCGAATAAAGAACTCTAAGCATTGTTTTCTCCCCCTAACAAAGACAGGTAATATGCTTCAAGACTTTCCTCATGTTCGCCCATTGTGTAAATGGTGCTGTTTTCTTCGGCGAAAGATTCTGCGAGGTCGGAGAAAGGAATTTCAACATCATATATTTCTGCGTTGTGCTCGTCGAATATTTTGTACTCGATATTTCTTTCTTCCATGATTTTGGCAAGTATTTTGGTATCATCCACAGTTATTCTGACGGACTTTCTGCATTCCGCGTGAAGTTCTTCTGCGCTCATCTGGCGAACGATGTGGCCTTTATCGATGAATCCGTAATGTGTTGCAATACGTGAAAGTTCATCGAGGATGTGACTCGAAATAAGGAATGTAATATTTTTTTCGCGGTTCAATCTTATGATTAATTCTCTGATTTCAATGATACCCTGAGGATCGAGACCGTTTGTCGGTTCATCGAGGATGATGAAATCGGGATTGCCGCAAAGAGCCATTGCAAGGCCGAGACGCTGCTTCATGCCGAGTGAAAAATTACGGGCTTTCTTTTTGCCGGTATTTGAAAGACCCACGAGATTAAGGAGTTCTTCTATTCCGTTAAAATCGGGAAGTCCGAGAAGGAGGTATTGCTGGATAAGATTGTCCCTTGCGGACATGTCTTTATAGATTGCAGGAGTTTCGACAACTGCACCGAGTCTTCTTCTTTCTTTGTATATTTCTTTATCGTTAAAGGATTTGCCCATAAGTGTAAAAGAGCCGGAAGTGGGCTGCTGAAGGCCGCAAAGAATTCGGATTAAGGTTGTTTTGCCTGCTCCGTTTTTTCCGACAAATCCGTAAATGGAACCTTTTGGGATTTCAATATTCAGATTGTCAAGGGCACTGAATTTACCGTATTTCTTGCATAGATTCTCGCTTTTAAAAACTGTTTCCATTATTTTTCGCCTTTCTGCTTTTTTATGCTGAAAGAATATTATCTTATCGAAGTCAAGAAAGCGAACAAAAAAAAGTCAAGAAATCGTCAAGATTTCCGACTTTTGTTTTCGCGTTTAATGACGCAGGGGATTGCGCCGATTTGATTCCGTCCTTATGAGAATTTAAATCCAATTCCGTAGACAGCTTCAATATGATCCACACCATCCACGGCTTCGAGTTTTTTACGGATATTGCTTATATGTTGTTTTAACGACCTCTCCGTGCAGTCCGGAGTGCTGTCGGCGATTCTGTCTAGGATAGTGCTTCTTCCGACGGGGCGGCCGGAATTAAGCATTAAGATATTCAGAATTGCAGCTTCTGTTCTTGTAAGAGAAACTTCTGTATCGCCGATTGAAACGATGTAAAGGCTGTTGTTAAGGACGATGTTTCCTGCTTTAATGCAGTCATCTTTTATTTCCGAAGAATTACTGCCTGTAATTGATGATAATCTTATAAGTGCTGCGATACGAGCCATAAGTTCCGATATGACAAAGGGCTTGGTGATATAGTCGCTTGCGCCTTCGTAAAGAAGTTTGACTTTATGATCGATATCGGTTTTTGCGCTGACGATTATGACCGGGATTCCCTTCAATTTAGGAAGAACTTCCTCTCCTGAGAGACCGGGAAGCATCAAATCAAGAAGCGCAAGGTCGGGACGTTTTTTCTCGAGTACCATCAACGCCTCAGTGCCCGAATATGCGCGAAGAACGCCGTAGCCCTCTTTTTTGAGAGCTTCATTAAGCATATTGCCTATGTTTTCATCGTCATCTATAATGAGAATAGTGTGATTCATTTGTTATATATCCCGTGTTAATCCTTATTTGTCGAATCATTATAGCATAGAAAAGCCATACATTAAAAGACAAATTCATACAGGCAATATAATATTTGAACGTTGTTTTGTGTAAAAGAAGGGAGAATATCATGGCCAATATCCAACAGCAATTTTTATCCGAACTCTCGGATGCTTTGAGCACGGACAGAAAGCTTTCCTGCTGTGACAGGGAAGTACAAAATTATGTCGATATTCAAAAGGACCGTCTTAAAAAGAAAGGTCTTTTGCTTGATTATGAGTTTACTCCCAGAGGCCATAATCCCGAAGGAAGAGAAATGGGCCGCGAAGCAAAGGATGAGCATTACATTGCGAAAATGTGGACCAGCACTACAAAGTATACACGCCTTCTTCAAAAAAACGGCAAAAGAATAAACAAAAAGAAAATGAATGCAAATGTCTGGTCCGTTGTAATTAACTACCTGAACGGTCAGAACATGGGAGATGAAATATACACCTGTCCAAGCTGCGGTAATCCCGAGAAAATCAAAGCACTTACGGAAGGTTGTCCTTTCTGCGGTACTTCTTTTAAGATGGATGAGCTTTATCCGAAAGTAACCGCTTACAATATAGTTGAGGATTATTCAAAAGAAAAAAAGGAAATGCTTAGATTCTATTTGATCGTTTCCGCAATAACATTTGGAGTTTTGCTTGTCCTTGTGCCCGGTTTGGCTCTGATTTTCGGTGGTTTGGGAGCCGTTGTAATGTTGATGCTCAAAGGCGATCCCCAAGCGATTATGCAGATGCTTATGCTTCCGTTATCGGCAGTGGCATATGGAATTTTTACAGCTCCTTTTATGAGTTTATTCATCGGCGGAATGATTCTTTTTGGCAAACTTTTAATAGGTGCCGCAAAATCCGCTCCGCTTTTGGCCACATTTGCATCGCATAAAACATTTGAAGATGAACTTCAAAAATACGGCCATGATTATATGAAAGAATATTTCATGAGTCAGACCGTTGCCAAGATGAAGTCGGCAATTTACAGCGAAGATGCAAGAGATCTTCCTTTCTATGAAGGTCCTGCTTTAGCATCGGAGATGAAGGATATCGTTGATGTATTTTTCAGGGGTGCGATGGACTTTAAATCGGTTGAAGTAAAAAATGATATTGCCTATGTATCGGCGGATGTATATACCGAGGTCTTGAGAGAAGAAAACGGAAAAGCAAGAGAAAACGAGAGAATATTCCGCATCAACATGAGAAAAAATCTTTCCAAGAAAACCGATATTTCATTCTCCATTTCCAAATTCATGTGTCCGACCTGCGGTACAAGTTTTAACGCATACAAACATAAAAATTGTCCCGCATGCGGCAATGCATATAAAATGGAAGATGCCGACTGGGTTATCGATGCCATAAAATGAAAAGAGAAACACAATGAAAAGAATTAAGGTTCAGATTAATAAGGGCGAGAGAGAATATGACGTATATGCGCTTTTGACATCTTTCTTCCCGGGTGTTGAAGTTGTTACGGCAGCAGACGCCGAAGGAGAATTTGAAGGTCTGTTCGAAATAAAAGAAGACGGCTCGAATGTAAAGATTTCTCTTTGCTTTGAAGACATTAAAAAATCAAAAGATTTTGAAATAAAGTCTGCAGAAAAAGATGCGGCAAAAAAAGAATTCGGACTCGCTTTATATGATTTCCTATCGGAATGCACAGGAAAAGAACTTCCCTGGGGCAACCTGACAGGTATTCGTCCGACAAAATTAATTCGTACAATGCTTGAAGAGGAGATTGCGCTTGATCTGAACGGCACCAATGCAAATGAGTCTGACTTTGTTATAGAAAAAATAAAGGAACGCGCATATGCCGAACGCCGTCTTCGCGGAGAGAAACTCGAACTCGGAATTGACATCGCAAAGCGCGAGATAGATATTATGTCGAGACTTCACGAGACAGATGGATACAGCGTATATGTCGGTATTCCTTTCTGCCCTTCGACATGTCTTTACTGTTCGTTTACATCAAATCCCGTTTTTAAATACAAAGATAAAATAGGTGATTATCTTAAAGCATTAAAGAAAGAACTCGAATGGACTGCGTCCAATTTATCGGACAGGTACCTTGATACAATATATATAGGAGGCGGCACACCCACCACTTTAAGTCACGAACAGCTGGACGAACTTTTAGGATACATTACTTCCATTCTTCCTTTTGAACATGTAAGGGAATTTACGATCGAAGCCGGCAGAGCGGACAGCATAACCAAAGAGAAACTCGAAGTCATAAGGAAATACCCTATTAACAGAATTTCGGTCAATCCTCAGACCATGAGCGATAAGACTCTTAAATTAATCGGAAGAAATCACAGCGTCGGGCAGTTCGTTGAAGCTTTTAAACTGGCCAGAGAGATGGGCTTTGAGAATATTAATACGGATATTATCATCGGCCTTCCGGGTGAGACTGTCGAAGACGTAAAGCATACAATGGATGAGCTTGTTAAGCTCGCACCGGACTCACTTACGGTTCATTCTCTTGCGATTAAGAGAGCATCGAGACTTAAGAGATGGATGGAAGAAAATGAACTCGAGATCACGATGGATTACGATGAGGCAATGAGAATCTGTGCGGAAGGCGCAAAGAAAATAGGACTGAATCCATATTACCTTTATCGCCAGAAGCAGATGGCCGGAAACCTTGAAAACACCGGATATTCGACACCCGGCAAAGAAGGACTTTACAACATTCTTATCATGGAAGAGATCCAATCGATTGTCGCAATCGGCGCCGGAAGCGTATCAAAATGCGTGTATCCTGACGGCAGGATAGAACGCTGCGACAATGTTAAAGACATTGATTTGTATCTTTCACAGATTGATGAAATGATTGAAAGGAAAAGTAAACTGTTCTGCCAATAAATGGAAGGGGTGCCGTGTGTATAAGGATATAATTCGAAAAATCAATACAGGATTGCTGAACGGATTCCAGTTGTTTATCAATCTTTCAATCCTGGGAACCGCGATTGGTTATTCTGTTTATACTTTTTTTGATTTGTGCTGGCCGGACATACTTGAAGATCCCAAAGAAGTACTGTTTGGACTTTTTTTGGTAACTGTTTTTTTTCTTGGACTGATTTTGTATATTATCGCGGTAATTCTCATTGAGAGTGTATTATCCGTAGGATTAGCTTTGACGTTGATCTTATTGTTTAAATCCAAAAAAAGAGTAACGCGTCTTATATTTGCAATAATAGACACTGTTATCTTGCTTATAAGCTGCGCATCAGCTGTATTTGCAGGGATATTTATTTGGAATTTGGCTGATTATCAAATTCTTATTATTTTGGTTTTTGTAGCTGAAGGAATAGCATTCCCTTGGTGCCTGGCAGTACTTGCAATGCATATTGCGAAATTTGTCACTACAAAAAAAGAATCATAAAAATCGTGGCCTCTTGCCAAGGATGATATAATAGTTTAGTAAAAATATAAGAGACGGAGAAATAATATGAGATCGTACATTGAAGAAACCAACTTTTTTAAAGGTATCAATCCCGAAGAAATTGCTAAAAAATACGGAACACCCGTATACGTATATAACGAAGAAAATATAAGAGAGCATATGAAAGCGGTTGCAAACGTTATTACAAAATATCCTTACCGTGCCAATTACTCGATGAAGGCAAACAGCAACTTGACAATCCTTAAGATGGCCCTCGAAGAAGGACTCAACGCAGATGCCATGTCGGAAGGCGAGATGAGACTTCTTATCAAAGCAGGATTTCCTTCGGACAGAATTTTCTTTGTTCCAAACAATGTAGACAAATCTGAACTTCAGTTTGCAATTGACAATAATATCATGGTCAGTCTCGACAGCCTCGATCAGCTTGATTTGTTCGGGACATTAAATCCCGGCGGAAAATGTTCGGTCAGAATTAACCCCGGTGTAGGTGCAGGACATCACGAGAAGGTTGTAACAGCAGGCAAGAAGACTAAATTCGGTGTTGCAGAAGAAGATGTAGATAAGATTTTTGAAATAGCAAAGAAATACAATCTTACAATTGCTGAAATCAATCAGCATGTTGGTTCACAGTATCTTGATCCCGAACCTTTCCTCCAGGCAGTTGAAAACTTCCTCAGAATCGCTGAGAAGTTTGACAGCCTCGAGTACATTGACTTTGGCGGCGGATACGGAATTCCTTATCATAAGCTTGATGATGAGGCAAAGTTTGATATGGCATCATTCACGGAAAGATTTACGGCACTCCTTGATGCTTATGCAGAAAAGCACAAAGACAATCTTCCTCTTTTCAAGAGTGAACCGGGAAGATACTGCGTGGCAGAAGGCGGTGTGATTTTAGGCAGAGTACATGCGACAAAACAGAATGCCGGAAAGAAATATGCCGGAACCGATATCGGAATGAATGTTCTTGCACGTCCCACACTTTATGATTCATATCATGAAATCGAGGTTCTTCATGACGGCAAAGCAGTAAGCAGAGATACACTTGAAGAAGTAAGCGTATCAGGTAATATCTGCGAATCCGGAGACTTGCTTTGTAAGGAAAGACCTCTGGCTCATATCGAAACAGGCGATCTTGTATGCGTGCTCGATGCAGGTGCTTACGGTTACTCCATGAGTTCGTCATACAATACACGTCCCCGTGCTGCAGAAGTTTTAATCACAAAGGACGGTCAGGACAAACTTATCAGAAGAAGAGAAACATACGACGATCTTTTTGCGCTTTTTGAGGTATAAAAATGGAAATTAAAGATATTTTATCAAAAGTCGATCATACATTACTCGCAGTGGATGCAACCTGGGATCAGATAAAAGCGATTTGCGATGATGCCGTTAAATATCAGACAGCGTCGGTATGCATTCCCGCGGCTTACGTAAAAAAGGCAAGCGAGTATATTAAGGAAGAAGCCAACGAGCAGAAACTTCCTTATGTGAAAGTGTGTACCGTAATCGGTTTTCCGAACGGTTATTCCACAACAGCCGTTAAATGCATGGAAGCTGAAGAAGCGATTGCCAACGGCGCGGATGAAATCGATATGGTAATTCATGTCGGCGCACTTAAAGATAAAAAATACGATGATGTTTTAAAAGATATCAAGTCAGTAAAAACCGCATGCGGTGACAAGGTTTTGAAGGTAATCATTGAGACATGTCTTTTGACGGATGAAGAAAAGATAAAGATGTGCGAAATCGTCAACGAATCCGGAGCTGATTTCATCAAGACTTCAACCGGATTTTCAAAGGGCGGCGCTACCAAAGAAGATGTGGCACTTTTTGCAAAATACATCAAAGCGCCTGTTAAGATTAAGGCAGCAGGCGGAATTTCTTCCATAGAAGATGCCGAGGATTTTATAAAGCTTGGAGCCGACAGACTCGGTACGAGCCGAATAGTTAAGATAGTAAAAAGTATGGAATAGAGGAGCGCCTGCAATTTTGGCGCAGAATCATGAATACAGAAAAAACAAAAGCTGAGAATATCGGCGAAGAAAAAGATATAAATATAGAAACAAAAGATAAAGAAGAACCGAAAAAGCACAGCAAAACAGCATCAATCATTATTGACCTGGTAGCCGGAGTCGCAGTCGGTGCCGGAGCAATTCTGCCCGGTTTCAGCGGCGGAGTTTTATGCGTGGTACTCGGAATGTACCCGCTTATCATGGAACTTTTCTCGCATCCGATTCAGGCAATCAAAAAGCACTGGAAAGTATATATCTTTATAGGAATAGGATGGGCAATAGGATTTTTTGCAATATCCAATCTCATTAAATTCATGTTTTCCAGATATGAAATCTTCACGGTCTGGACTTTCATAGGAATGATTTTCGGAAATATACCCTCGTTGTATAAAGAAGCGGGCAAAAAAGGGAGAAACAAAAGTTCATTTGTTTCGATGATTGTTGCGTTTATTTTAATGTTTGCTATTCTTCTGACAGTGGCACTGCTTCCGTCAGCCAACATAACCCCGAATGTATGGTGGTATCTTTTCTCGGGATTTATGTGGGGACTCAGCATTATCATTCCCGGACTTACAAGTTCGTCGATTATGATGAGTCTTGGTATCTACGAGGCATTTAATGCAGGTCTTGCGGGTTTTAAGCTTGAAGTTGTCATTCCCTGGGTAATCGGGATGATTCTTACCGCTGCGGCACTTGCAAGAATCGTGGAATACATATTCAAAAAACATTATTCGCAGGCTTTTCATGCGGTAATCGGAATAGTAGTTTCGTCCACGCTTATGATTTTTCCCATTTTTGAGAAATACTCGGTCTCGGATGTTTTGATATCTGCAGGCTGTGTTATTATCGGATTTATCGTGGCTTTTAAACTGAGTCACTTCAAGATACAAGAGCAATAATAAAGGAAGCAAAATGAAAATCAATTTACAGGAAGGATATCCCTTCTTTTACGAGACGCACATGCACACCAATCAGGGAAGCGCTTGCGGAAGGAATACCGGATTCGAAATGGCAAAAGCCTGCAAAGAACTTGGCTATACGGGAGTTTTTATTACCGATCACAATTGGGGCGGAAACACCTGTATAAGCAGAGAACTTCCCTGGGAAGAGTGGATGAGACAATATGCGACAGGTTATCGCGATGCCAAAAGATTCGGAGATGACAACGATCTTGATGTGTTCTTCGGAATGGAAACCGGATTCACCGGAACGGAGTTTTTAATCTACGGTCTTTCTCCCGAAGATTTTATTGCGATACCGAAGTTAAGAGTCTGCAGTATAGAAGAACAGTATGAATTGGTCAAAAAGGCCGGCGGAATGGTGTCACAGGCACATCCTTACAGGGTTGAACCCTATATTCCCGAGGTCAGAAACTTCCCCGATTATGTGGATGCATTCGAAGCATACAATGCAACACATTCCAGTCCGTTAAGCGTAAGTCACAATGTGGCGGAGTGGAACGATGAAGCCATGAAGCTTGCACTTTTACACAACAAGCCCATAACGGCGGGATCGGATACCCATTCAACCAATCTTTTCGGCGGAGGAATGGCATTCAAAAGACGCCTTCGCGATTCAAAGGATTTTTGCGACGCAGTGCTTAACAACGAGGATTACATCGTCTCGGACGGACAGTACTGGAGAGATAAAAAAGGGCAGATTTTAGCGGGTTTGGAGATAAGATAAAACCTTCAAAAAACGGTCTGAAAAGCCCCTGAATTTGACATAATCAAAATTTTTTGATAAGATTTCACCTAAGCAACATTTTTGGACATCCTTGGTTTTAAGATTTTAAGAGTGTAGTTGTAACTTAAGTCGAGAGATACAGATTACAAAATTGGTTATTTTATGTTAGGAAATTTTAAAGTGCGCATAACTGCTTTAACTTGCGCATCATTATTATCAATATTGAGCATCGGAGCGTCACCTTTTAAAATAAGTGACACACCCGACGGAGGCGCAAGCTTAAACGTACCCGAGGTTGAACTCGATTCGTTTTCGCTTGACGGCGGTGCTGCCGGCGTAACTGAAAAAGACATTTATGTCGAGGTTATCGAGAAGGCTGCACAAAAGGAAACCGAAGTCACCGAAACTCCCGAAGAAGAGGAAGATGAGAACTTCGTCATGGCGAATGTTCAGAATTCCGTTAACGTCAGAGCCGAAGCAAACACTGACTGTGAAGTGGTAGGTATGCTGTATAACAAATGCGGCGGTACCATTCTCGAAAAAGGAGACGGATGGACCAAGATCGAATCCGGCGAACTTGTCGGATGGGTCAGAAATGACTTCCTTTATTTCGGAGAAGATGCAAGAGAATATGCCACACAGGTCTGCGACAAGATTGCCCGCGTTAACGTGGAATGTCTCAGAATCAGAAAAGGTCCCAGCACCGAGGCAGAGACAGACGGTCTTTTCGAAATCAATTCCGAATGGACTGTGCTTGAAGAACTCGAGGATTGGGTAAAAGTAGATTATAAGGGCGCAGTCAGATACGTTTCCGCCGAGTATGTGGATGTAGAATTCTTCATTGAAGACGGCGAAACGATGGAAGAGATTAAAGCGAGAGAAGCTATTGCCGCATTGGAAAAGGCCAAGCTTACCGCTAATCAGGGTGCGTATTCTGCAAACGCAGACGATACGACACTTCTTGGTGCCATTATTCAGGCCGAAGCAGGCAACCAGTGCTATGACGGCAAACTTGCGGTTGGAGCTGTAGTTCTTAACAGAGTTAAGTCTGACAGATATCCCAACTCGATAAGAGAAGTCATTTATGCACCCGGACAGTTCGGACCCGCAAGCAACGGAACGCTTGATGTTATCCTTGCAAACGGTGTTAATGACGAATGCATGCAGGCTGCAAAGGAAGCACTCGAAGGAGCAACCACTGTAGGAGATGCAAAGAATTTCCACAGAGCAGGTTCGGGTGAAAGCGGCATTGTTATCGGAGCTCACGTATTCTACTGACACATGTTTAATTAAAGCAGTATAATATATGAAATTAAGCCATATGTATTATCATATGGCTTTTGTAGTTATTTTTTTCTTTATGGAGGATAAAGATGGGTATCAGCTTAAAAGGAAGGGATTTTCTTACTTTAAAAGATTTTACAAAAGAGGAAATAGAGTATTTGCTCGATCTATCGGCAAAGCTGAAATATAAGAAGAAAAACGGAATTCCCATGGATGAACTCAAGGGTAAAAACGTGGTTCTTATTTTTGAAAAAACATCTACCAGAACAAGATGCTCTTTTGAAGTAGGTGCATTTGACCTTGGCATGCATGCGACATACCTTGATCCGAGCTGTTCACAGATCGGCAAAAAGGAAAGCATTGCCGATACGGCAAGAGTATTGTCAAGAATCTATGACGGTATTGAATACCGCGGATTTGAGCAGTCCATTGTCGAAGAACTTGCCAAATATTCGGATGTTCCCATCTGGAACGGCCTTACAAATGAGTATCATCCCACACAGATGCTTGCGGATATGCTCACAATAAGAGAGCACCTCGGTTCTCTTGAAGGCAAGAAACTTACCTATATGGGTGATGCAAGATACAATATGGGCAATTCATATATGATTGCATGTTCGAAGATGGGAATGCATTTTACGGCATGTGCTCCCAAAAAATACTTCCCTTCAGATGAACTTGTGGCTCAGTGCAAAGAATACTGCAAATTATCGGGCGGCAGCATAACTCTTACCGAGAATGTGGATGAAGGAACAAAGGGCGCCGACATCATATGTACTGATGTATGGGTATCCATGGGCGAGCCTGATGAGGTTTGGAAAGAGCGTATCGAAGACCTCACACCCTACAGAGTAACGATGGATGTCATGAAGAATGCGGGTGAAAAAGCAATCTTCCTTCACTGCCTTCCTTCATATCATGATTTAAAGACCAAAATCGGTAAGGAAATCGGCGAAAAATTCGGACTTGAGGAAATGGAAGTTACCGACGAAGTATTTGAATCTTCATATTCAAGAGTGTTCGACGAAGCCGAAAACAGAATGCATACAATCAAAGCTGTAATGGCAGCAACACTCGGTGCATTTGAGAATGAATAAGGTGTATAATGGCAGCAAAGAAAAAAGATGAAAAAATAGTTCTCTGCGGTTCGAATGCCTACGAGAAAAAGTATTATTTCAACAAAGATTTTGACAGAATTCCCGAATCCATTAAAGAAGATCTTCACATCATGTGTGTTCTTTTTACAGAGGAAGTCGGAGGCATTTTCCTTATCGCTTTTGACGAAGAAGGTTCCCCGATTATCCAGACGGATTCCGACGAAAACGATTTTTATTACGATGAAGTCAGTGCCGGCCTGTTGGTTAAGGAAGTTCAGAAAAACAAGAGAGAACTTTTTGAAGCGCTCGGACTTTATTACAGAGTGTTCATTTTAAAAGAAGATCCCGCAAAAATACTTGCGGAAGTCGGCGGCGAAAGAGACGAATAAAAAAGCCTTCTCCTTGAGGGTGAGCGCGGTCCGGTGGAGCGCTGTATGCGAACCGACCGAGCCGGGAGGCGAGACAAGGTGGCACGAAGTGCCGGATGAGGTGTAATATTCTTAAGAGGTGTTAATATGTTACTGGTCTGCGACGTAGGCAATACCAACATTAACTTTGGTGTATACGAAAAAGAAGAACTGCTCGTTAAATTCAAGATAATGTCAAAGATGTCAAGAACATCTGATGAGTTCGGCGCCATTATCTGCGAACTTCTCGAGCATAATAATATAAAACTCGAGGATATCGACGGCTGCATTATAGCTTCCGTTGTTCCGAATGTAATGCATTCGCTTGTGAATGCAATGGAAAGATATCTTAAGAGAACTCCGCTTATTGTGGGACCCGGAATCAAAACAGGCATTAAGATTATTACGGAATCACCCAAGGAAATCGGAGCGGACAGAATTGTTGATGCGGTAGCTGCATACGATATTTACGGCGGTCCCATTTTGGTACTTGATTTCGGAACGGCAACAACATATGACCTTGTAACAAAGGACGGCGAATTTGCTGCAGGTATCACCGCACCCGGAATCAGAATTTCCGCAAAAGCACTTTGGGAAGACACAGCCAAGCTTCCGGAAATCGAGATTAAAAAGCCTGCTTCAATTCTTGCACAGGAAACAATTTCCAGTATGCAGGCAGGACTTGTCTACGGACAGATCGGACAGACAGAATACATCATCAAAAAAGTCAAGGAAGAGTCGGGACTTGATGATTTGAAGGTCGTAGCTACGGGCGGACTCGGAAGTATCGTCAGTGACGAAACGGATATGATTCAGGTTTATGACCGAAATCTTACCATGCACGGACTCAGACTTATTTACGAGAAGAATGTGAGAAAATAGGCTGATGGATAAACAAAAAAAGATATTTAAAATTATAGTAATCATAATATCGATAATATGCGGCATCGCAGCTGTATCGGTTATCTCTTCGGGATTATCTGTAATGATCTATAAGTCAAAAACACCGCATATCATCATGAAACAGAACGTTACCGCATATGAAGGCGACACGATTTATCTTTCCGATATCGTGGAAAAATCCGACAATGTAAAAGGATACCTTCTCGGTGCGGAATGGGTAGAGAGTACCGAAACAAATGGCTCCCCCGATACGAGAGGACTTGGCCCCGACGATGAATCACGTCATCAGATTACCATCTCGGAAGGCACGGGAAAGCTTAAGATATACGTAACAGCCTGGGGAAGCAATCATGAATTTACCGGAGGCGAAACGGTAATAAACGTCATTGCCAAATAATTTCGACAGACGATGCAGATAGGAAACGTAGAATTAAAAAACGAATATATATTGGCTCCGATGGCAGGTTTTACAGACCTGCCTTTTCGTCTTATTTGCTCCAAAATGGGCGCAGGCATGGTATGTATGGAAATGATATCGGCCATGGCCATAACTTATAAAAATGTAAAGACATTTGAGATGTTAAACATCCATCACGATGAGGCAACGGTATCGCTTCAGCTTTTCGGCAAAGATCCAGCGATTATGGCAGAAGCTTCGAAAATGATTGACGAGTATCCGTTTGACATTTTGGATGTGAACATGGGTTGTCCCGTAAAAAAAATAGTGGATAACGGCGAGGGAAGCGCTCTTATGAAGGACCCGATTCTTGCAGGTCGGATAATCGAGGCCCTGGTAAAGGCTTCAAGCAAACCGGTAACGGTTAAAATTCGCTCAGGATTTGATGAAGAGCACATCAATGCAGCAAAAGTCGCACATATCGCTTACGAGAGCGGAGCGAGCGCTGTAGCGGTCCACGGCAGGACGAGAAATCGTTTTTACGAAGGCGAGGCGGACTGGGATATCATACGACAGGTCAAAGAGAGTATTCCGATTCCCGTACTTGGAAGCGGAGATGTGAAAGATATCGAAAGTGCCGAACGCATGAAAAAAGAAACAGGAGCTGACGGGATAATGGTCGGCCGTGCGGCAAGAGGAAATCCCTGGATATTTAAAAGCTTGAGCGAAGGTGTGGAGTATAAACCTTCAAATGATGAAATTGCGGACATGATTCTCAATCACCTTGATTTGCTTGTAATAGCCAAGGACGAATACAGAGCACTCAGGGAGATGCGTACACATGCGGCATTCTATACGGCCGGAATGAAGAACTCGGCGGCATTTCGAAGAGAAATAAACTTTACCCAGACGATAGACGAGTTCGTAAAAAAAGTTAACGAGATACGTGATATGAAGTGAAAAAACGCACACATTCATACAGTTGACACGTTTTACAAGTATAAGGTATAATATGAATTTGCAGTAGTTTGACCATTGCATAATTAGTTTAAAAGGAGATTAGCCATGGCAGAAGAAAAGAAGAACCTCTTGACCCGTGAAGGTCTTGAAAAATACGAAGAGGAATTACATTACTTAAAAGTAACCAAGCGTGAAGAAATTGCTCAGAAATTAAAAGAAGCAAGAGCACAGGGCGACTTGTCCGAAAACGCAGAATACGATGCTGCCAAGGATGAGCAAAGAAATGTAGAAGCAAGAATCGAAGAACTCGAAAAACTCTTAAAGAATGTTGAAGTTGTAGATAACGACGGAACAGATGACAAGAGAGTTAAATTCGGTTCAACCGTTAAGATTCTTGACAAGGAATTAAAAGAAGAACTTACATACAGAATCGTTGGTGCTTCCGAAGCAAAATGTCTTGAAGGAAGTATTTCCGATGAATCACCTTTAGGCAGAGCATTAATCGGTGCCAAGAAGAACGATACCATTACTGTTGAAGCTCCCTGCGGAGAACTCAAGTACAAGGTTCTTGAGATCGTAAAAGAAAAGAATTCCAAGAAGTAATTTCGGGAAATAAAAGAGATTATCGAACAGAGACAAAGAACCGACGGAACCTTGGTTTTGTTCGGTTTTTTGAATTATTATAATTAGGAGAAAAAAATTGGCAGATAACAATCAGAACAATAATCAGGCATCACAGGATATCAATCAGCTTTTAAAGGTGCGCCGCGAAAAACTTGCCGCACTTCAGGAAGCAGGCAAAGATCCTTTTGTGATTACCAAATACAATCAGACACATCATTCTACCGACTGCAAGAGTGAGTACGAGGCACTTGAAGCAAAACTCCTTGCTGACAGACCTGAAGTAAATGTTGACGGCCTTGATGAGGAAGCAGCCAAAGAAGCAAAGAAGAATGATTACAATGAAAGACGTGCCATCATGGATGCCAATCCCATTCATGTAAGCATCGCCGGACGTATGATGAGCAAGCGTGTAATGGGCAAGGCTTCATTCTGCAATGTTCAGGATAAGCCCGGAAACATTCAGGTTTATGTTGCAAGAGATGCCATCGGCGAAGAGTCTTATGCTGATTTTAAGAAATATGATGTCGGTGATATCGTAGGCATCGAAGGATATGTATTCCGTACAATGATGGGTGAGATTTCCATTCATGCAGAGAAGGTTACTCTTCTTACAAAGTCTCTCCAGATTCTTCCCGAGAAGTATCACGGACTTACCAACACCGATATAAGATATCGTCAAAGATACGTTGACCTCATCATGAATGAGGAAGCAAAAGATACATTTATCAAGAGATCAAAAATTATTTCATCCATTCGTCGTTACCTTGACGATCAGGGATTCATGGAAGTTGAAACTCCCATGCTTGTTGCCAACCCCGGCGGTGCTGCAGCAAGACCTTTTGAGACTCACTTCAATGCACTTGATGAGGATTTAAAACTTCGTATATCACTTGAACTTTACTTAAAGAGACTTATCGTAGGCGGACTTGAGAGAGTATACGAAATCGGAAGAGTATTCCGTAACGAAGGTCTTGATACAAGACACAACCCTGAGTTTACATTGATGGAACTTTATCAGGCATACACAGATTATCACGGAATGATGGACCTTACAGAAAACATGTTCCGTCATGTTGCAAAGGAGGTACTCGGTACAACCACATTCAAGTATGGTGATATCGAACTTGACTTCGGCAAGCCTTTTGAAAGACTTACAATGACAGAGGCAGTTAAGAAGTATGCAGGCATCGATTTCGATGATCCCGCTCAGGTTCCCGATACAGAGGCTGCAAAGAAGTTAGCCAAGGAACATCACATCGAATTTGAAGATTTCCATACCAAGGGACATATCCTTAACCTTTTCTTCGAAGAGTATTGTGAAGACAAGATGGTACAGCCTACATTTATCATGGATCATCCCATCGAGATTTCACCTCTCACCAAGAAGAAACCCACAGATCCTTCCAAGGTAGAGCGTTTCGAACTCTTCATCAACGGATGGGAAATGTGTAACGCTTATTCAGAGCTTAACGATCCCATCGATCAGAGAGAGCGTTTCGCACTTCAGGATGCCAATGCGGCAGCAGGCGATGAAGAAGCAGAGCATACAGATGAGGACTTCCTTAACGCACTCGAAGTTGGTATGGCACCTACAGGCGGTATCGGCTACGGTATCGACAGACTTACGATGCTTCTTACCAACAGCCCTGCCATCCGCGATGTTTTATTGTTCCCGACTATGAAAAGTCAGAAAG